>JBAWZF010000030.1 GCA_037143175.1 bacterium | reverse complement strand
ATTAAATATAATATGTAGCCTTACCCCGACCGCCCTGTGTTTACATTAGGAAGAGTTAGCGCGGCGAAACCGCAACCCACCACTTCGGGAGTGTGCGCCCAGTCCATTTGCGTATCCGCGTTCACTTGGTGAGGTTGGGATTCACAGTGGTGCTTCTCGTGTTTCCGCATCCACAACGTCAGCAAAAGTGAGCCGAAGGGAATCTTTACGGATGTCGCGATCGGTACGGGCTTCCTGATATTTCAGCCACTTGTTGAGTTTCTCAGGGTTGCTCTCAATGTCGAGGCTTTCGCGGTACTGGGTAGCAGCGGCCGTTTCCGTCCAGTGGATAATAGTGACTGGTTCTCCCTGGCTCAGTTTGTCAATTTCCTCCCGTATGGCTTTCAGTGACACCCGGAAGAACTCCTTTCGGGTGTTCACCTTATTGATCTGCATGGCAAGGAAACGCTTCTGAATCTTGTGCTCGAGGACAGGTGCGTTATCGCTTTTGATCCAGGCATGAACATCGAAGTCGAACGGGACACTCGCATCCCCCAGTTCGTCGACGCGTTCCTGCGGATCCGGTCGGCGCGTCTGGCCGATCTTGTAGATACCTTCGCCAAAGGCTCCAACGTTCGAGATGATGTAAACAGTGCCCATCTTGGTCTGTTGTGCGATCGTCAGTTTCTTTTCCGTGGCGGCCGCCAAGTCCTGACGGAGCCCCTCGTTGGTTTTCTGCATATCCGCCAGTTTCTGTTCCAATTGAGCTTTATCCTGGGTTGCGGCGTGGGCTAAGGCTTGCTTGAGGTCCGCCAGTTCCTTCTCCTTCTGGTCCAGAGCCTGCTTCTTGAGTTCTTCTTCTTTGGCGGCTTCGCGCATTTTCTGTTCGTACTCGCGGCGAGCCTTTTCCTCGTCGCGCATGCGGGCCTTGAGTTCGCGCTGTTCTTCAAGTTGTCTGCGGGCCAGCTCCTGCACCACAACCGCCCATTTAAGTTCCGCCAGGCGGGCATTCAGATAGGCATCGAGGATACGGGCATCGCGGAAAGCCCCTCCGTTCAAGTTGACGAGGTTGAATGAATCGCGGATCTCCTGTTCGAGTTGGCCGTAATTGTCCCGTTTCACCCGCGTGAGGATGGCATCCACGCGGCCGTTGAAGGCGTCGATGACGAAACGGATAGCGGTTTTGCGGCGGCTCGCCTCAACATAGTCGCAAGCGGCGGCCTCCCCTTGTTCGACCATTCGGCGGGACTGTTCGCGTGCGGATTTCAAGGATTCGCCGGCTGACGTGTAACCGAATTCGACGGCCAGGTCATCCAGCAGGCTGTGAGTGGGAATAATGTAACGGTCGCCATAACCTTCAATGACGTTGCGCATGGCCTCAGCTGCGTGTTCGAGTAGTTGTTTGTCACGAAGGGCATCGTGGGCCTCCCCGGCTATCTCCTTGGCACGCTCTTCGGCTTGGGCGACAATGCGACCAGCGTCGCGGGTTGCCTGATTGAGGCGGGCGTCGGCCTGTTCATAAATTGCTTTGGCACGTTCGGTGGCGCAAAGGCGTTCAGTCTCTGCAGCTGACCGGGACTGTTCAATGAGCGCCTGGGCCTGATCGCGGAGGGCGCCAGCCTCTAACATGGCGGCTTCAAGGGTTTGGCGGACCTCGACTTCTGCATCGCGAAGCGGAGCGAAACGGCGAAGGGCTGCTACATCTTCAAGCGCTTTGGAGAGTTGCGTTTGCGATGTTTCGGCGATCTTGCGGGCTTCAGTCTCGTAGTGCTGGCGGATGCGGTCGGCTTCGGTTCGCATATCGGCGACCTGCTGGTCGATGAGTTTCTGGGCCTCGTTGAGTGACAGCTCGGTTTCGGTTCTTACTCGGACAGTTTCCTGCTTTACGGTAGTAATCTCCCCTTCGCGTTGAGCAACAAGACGTTTCAGGGCCTTGTTCTTGAACAAGACCACGGCCAAGGTGATGAAGAGACCCACACAAACAAGGATAAGGAATATGGTCATCAGGTTTCTCCGGTGTATACCGCCGCTTCTGCTGGCTGCGGATTAAGCGAGGTGCATTGAGTCGCCAAGTCGGCACGAAGGCGTTTTACGGTGTTGAAAATGGTGGCGAAATCAACAGAGGCCGGGGAATCGGACTGATCGAGATCAGTGATGGTCAAAGGCGTAATGAAATCGAAGTCGCCTGTTTTCCGGGACGCTTTCAGGTCGCCCCTGTGAGTCATGCTGAGTACGGAATCAGACGGGTCGAGGCGATCAAAGTTGAGGTCATTCAGGGTTGCGCGCGGGATGGCAACGGAGAGGAATGGGCGTTCGACGGTCTTCCCTGTCGACGTATCCAGAGTCTCAGCGGAGGCAGAGATGAGGAGCGTTTCGACTGGCAGGAGAGCGAAGAGTTCGCGGGCAACCCGCAAAACGCAGCCGCAAATGTAGTCCTGGTAGATTTCAATGAATCGAGGCCTGGGCATTGCCTTCACTGAGACTTTTCCAGAAGCGGTGAGGGTTTTGACTTCGGCAGGAATTGCCTTGCGGCCGTTGGTGCTGAGGACGACTTCGATCAGGCGCGGGTTGTGAACCGAAAAATGAAGAGAGGAACCAATGCTGGCCAGTTCAGTGAATGGACTCAGTTTTTCGATGGCTTCGATGTATGCGTCAGTATCACCCTGGAGAACGCGCCGGGCAAGACTTGAAAGTTGCGCCCATTCGGCATATTCAGCGGCATGGGCCTGGATAGCTTCCTGGAACTCACGTTCATCTTGTTTCCGGGCCTGTTCGATGGTGGAGTCGGCTTCCGGCGTAGACGGATTGATAGCAAGGCGTTGGCGGGCCTTGAGTTCATTGTGCGATTGGCGGCGCGGCAAGACTGGCGGCAGGGATGAAGCGAGGGTCAACCAATCCACGGGATCGGTTTGTTCTTTGTGAACGGACAGGAGAACGTCCAATGCATTGTCGTAGGTTTCGACTTCTAATCGCGCCTGTTCCAGCGCAGAAAGTTTCGCCGCTTCCTTGGTCTGGCGTTCAAGTTCACGCTGGCGTTTCTTGGCGTCGCGTTGCTGCCGCCGAGCCGCCGCTTCCATCGTGCGCATTGTGCCTTTCCATCCCATAAGTTGTCTTTACCCAGTACTGATTATTCTGTGGCCATACCGCAGACTATTGTTGTTGATGTGTTGTGGCTCAATTTGCATCACTCAGCAAAAGTTTGCAATGACAGAGACATGTCAGACAAAACAAAAACCGTGATTGAAATACATACACTGCCACCGGTCGCGCTCAGTGCCATTGTGCTTCAGGATGAATCGGTAGTTACTTTGTCCGGTGGTAATTCTGGGGCCAATCTGTTATTTGTCTCCACATGAGTTACAGCGCAACAACAAGCAGTATGCTTCAGCAGTACTGCGACCGATTCCAGTCCTTGCGAACGGATCAGCATGAAGGGCGGCCCCGCCCCCACAAGGCTTGCATGCTCCTTGCGGTCCTTTCCTTGGCCGATAACGGTCAACTTGTCGAGAACAGGATCATTTATGGGCCTGAACTGCTCGAGTTATTTAAGCGGTACTTCAATGTTGTGAAGGGGCCGACGGATCAATGCACACCATGGAATCCCTTCTTCTATCTGCGAGGCGAGCGGTTTTGGCATCTCAATTCTCAGCCGGGAAAAGAGGTGAATTCGGGCTCAGCCCGTAGTGGGGCAACACTCATGGCAAACGTGTCCTATGCAACTCTGGATCCCGATCTTTTCGTTCTGTTCTCACAACCGGCAAGCCGGGAAATACTGCGGCAGGCCATAATTGACCGGTATTTCAGCGTCCAGCGGCAATCCCTGCTGGAATTATCCGGTGAGGAGCGCCAAATCGGCATGGTACGCGAGACATGGCGGGATCATGGTTACCAGGTCAACCCCGGTGAAACCGCGACCACCGCCCGCGATGCGGCGTTCGCCCGAACCGTCAAGAAGGCTTACGACTACCGGTGTGCCGCATGTGGCATCCGATTCCTATTTGACGAAGTCACCCTCATAGATGCTGCGCACTTGATCCCATTCAGCGAAACCCGCGACGATTCGCCCCAAAACGGCATGGCGCTCTGCAAAAACCATCACTGGTTGATGGACTGCCAGTTGATTGCACCGGGACCGGCACGCGGAACGGTGTATGATGATCTGCGTTGGTATATCCGGGACGGCATGAATGAAAGGATCGAGGGACAACGAGAAGTCATGCGACTGAGGAACAAGACCGTCATCTTACCCAGTGACATCAGGCTTAAACCCAAAAAAGAGGCGATCGATCGGCGGATGGAATTGTTGCGAGACGCCTGCTGATGGCGGAATATGGAAACTTGACCCTTAATCTTAACTTACCGTTATAATGAGCACCATGACACCCCGCGACCGCTTTACCGAATTTATGGAGGAGACCAATACCGCCGGGAGCGGTAAAGCCAGTTCCTATGTTCGGGCACTGGACTTGCTAGGCCCAATACTGGCCAAGCCAACCAGCCTGTTTAAGGACTGCTGCAATATCTGGGGCATTACCACGATCACCCGGATTGGTGAACTCTATGAATATGTACTAGAACAACAGAATCTTGGGGAGTCAGGCATATTCGGCGGTGAAAAGCCGATCAGTTACTGGCGCGATCGCTACTGTTCCGCTGCGCTCAATAGTTTCAGAGAGTTCCTAATCACAACTCGCCACGAAACTAAGCTTTGGGATGTCTTCAAACAGCCAGGCATTTCTGCCGATGACTTAGTCAAACAACTAAGCAAACAGAAATTGGACTACACGGGGGTGATCGGCAAGGAGGCCATCCGCGAGGTTAAAACCCGGGTGAACCAGCACTTTTTCCGAAAGATGATCCTACAGGTTTACGATGGACGATGTTGTATCACAGGGCTGGACATCCCGCAGGTCCTTCGAGCGAGCCATATCGTAGGCTGGGCAGAAGATAAGGACAACCGGTTGAACCCGACGAATGGGCTCTGCCTATCGGCAACCTTTGATGCGGCCTTTGACGCCCACCTGATTTCTCTGGACGAGCAATTCCACCTGATCTTCAGTCCTCAACTCAAGGATCACCACACCAACAAGGCATTTCAGCAGCAGTTCCAACCGTTCGAAAACCATGCGGTTACCCTCCCCCTCACCTTCACTCCATCCCAATCTTTCCTGCAATATCACCGTGAACGGCTGATCGCCTAGAGCGCAATATGACCTGCAACGTCACGCTCTGTGATCGAAAGCGGAGGGAGGACAGGGACGAATATAAATGTTATTTGCGATGGGTGACCCTCCTTCCCCGCAATTTACCTGCTTACAAAATCAAAAGTAATATTTAAAGCACAAAAGAAACCCCAAAAGAAACCCCACTATAATGATAGTTTTGTTGTCCGCGTAGAAATGATTGTAACCCAGTTCGCGACAGTGTACAAAACAACACGTATAAAAGACCGATCGCTATGCCGGACATTAACCGAGGTCCTGTTGAGAATTTTTTACAAGGTGCCTTATGCCCAAACAAAAGAAAACGGTGAAAACTCAAGAATACAAACTTATCTCCGTGGATCCAAAAGACGTGGCATTCAACAACGAGAACCCACGAGGTGAATCTGCGGAACAAATCAACGCAGACCCAGAATTCAACCAGCTTGTAGATTCGGTCTACCGCTTCGGAGTGCTAGTTCCCATCGTGATCTGCCGCCAAAACGACGAAGCCAGCGGGAAACGCTACAGCCTCATAGACGGCGAAAGAAGACTACGTGCTGCACTGAAGACAAACCGTGCAAAAATTCCCGCGCATGTTGCCAACCGCGAGCCATCGGTAAAAGATCTCATTCAAGCCTTCCATATCCATATGCTCCGCAAGCAGTGGGGGCGTACGGCTCAGACTCGCGCATTAAAACTCATCCTCAAAGAGTCGACTCAAAACTCTTCGGACTTATTTCAAAAGGGAGCTTTCATCGAGTTGCAGGCGCTCACAGGTTACACAAAAACTCAACTCAGCTCGTTACTTCAAGCCGCCAAATACCCTGACAGCGTGCTCGACGATGTGGATAACAAACTACTCTCATGGAGCTTTTTGGTGCAGTTTGAGGTGAGCGTTATAGAGCCTATTAAGCAACATTTTCCAGATCTATTCAAAGAATTTGGAGTGCATGAACTTCGGAATATCCTCCTCCGGAAGGCGAAGCGAAAGGTACTATCAGGAACTCGCGCTTTAATGGAGAACATAGTACCGGTTATAGCGAGAGCACAGGGACTTAACGAAAAGACATTTGCCGAAAAACTTCTTCGTGATTTTCTGAATACCGATGATATGACAGCCGAGTCGGTTTTGGGGCGATTCGACCTTAAGTTCCCTGAGTCACAAACGGGATTACTCGACCTGCTTGACCGCTCTATCGAAAAGGCAGAATCCCTTGAGCACATGCTGCAAACACTGCCCGGCCCTCTAGGCATGCTTAGTTACCCCGCCAAGACAAAGGAACTATACAGCCGATTAGATGCTCTGAGAACACTTATATCGAAAAAGCGTCGGACCCATAAGACCATTCTTGAATAAGGACCTGTTCTTATGGCAAGCCAAATCAAACAGATCGAGACATACATACGAAGACTTTATCCGGACTTTGAATCGACTACTCCTCCCAAATGGTCGAGAAAGACGCAGTGGTGCCCAGCTTTGTTCCTGCGCTCAAAAATAACGAAGCGATACCTGGCAATTGCAATCGAACTCAGCGGTCGGCTTCCAACCTCTGTATTCAGAGATGTTGTCGTTCCTCTGAAACAAAAGCAGCCAGGTCTAGTTGTAGTTGTTTGCGTTACCGAAAAGGGGCTAGCGGACTTTCCTGAGACCGAAACTGAATGCCGAGACATGGGGGTCGGCCTGAAATCGCTACAACCTCACTTGGGTTTAGCGACGATTGTGAAAACTGATATTGACCCCCAACAGCTTCGGACTATCGATCATGAGACAGGTTACTTCCCAAAGGCTATACTGGACCAAGCAGAGGGCTTAAGCAGGCTGATGTTTTGTGATACTCTGAACCATTTTATCAAGAATATCAGGCGAATCCAAAAATCAGACGAGAGCAAGATCAAGAAGAGAACCCTTGAACTAGTCTATTCCACAATAGAGAGTTTGATCGCGCAGCACCCCAGTTTCACAGGTGCTACAAAAGAATTCATGAAGTTGGCTCACTTCGAACAGTTATTTGATTTGGTAAACCCAGGTTCATCAGAGCATGTCATTCATGCATTTCGGGTCTTTCTCGCTGGCTGCCCCATCGTCAACAAGTTCTACAATGTCTTCGATCAAGCTCACCGTCGCTACTCTGATAGATGCCACACCACCCGAATCGAATACGCGTGGCTTCTGACTTCAATATTTCATGATATTGGACGCGTGAAGGAAGGGGCAAGACAATACGCAACAGCGATTTTGCGCGATGAACTAAACGATGAGGACATGACTATTAACATTGCAGGAAGCCCTAACCGCTGGAAGAAACCGGGTTATCGAAACGCCCTAAAGCTTCTCGGCTCCCTTGCCGCCTTCATGGGTGATAAGGATACAGGCAACTGGGATGGGGGTGCGTTTGCAGACGAAGCGGGGGACAAATTGGAAATCGAATGGATTAGGATATATGATGAATATAAATGGCATGGCGTTATCGGTAGCATCGATTTCCTGCGAACAGTATGTGAAAATGCAAAAGCAGCAAACGAGCGCCAATCTAGGCCCTTCGTACTCGCCCATGCGGTTCCTGCAGCACTGGCTATTATGCTGCACGACTGGAGAGTTCATGCTGACGGGAAAAAGTGGAACCTAGTCCCTCTCAGCACCAAAAGATTTCCTCTCGCCTCCTTGCTTCATTATGTAGACACATGGGACGATTATAAACGAAAAGGGGATAAGGCGTGCATCGCAATAAAACAGTACAAAATCAATAACAAGCAAGCGCACGTACTTGTAGAATGGGCTGAAGAGACACTGCTTAAGAACGAACAAATCAAATATAATGCATTCACAAATATTCTCCGTGACCAAACTTTTCGCATGACCATTGAAGCGCGAATGGCATCCCCTAATGAGTGACCGGATGTCGACCAACCTCTCCTTGCATCTCCAGGCGAATATTTAATGAATAATTCATACGCAAGATGCAACATGAAGAATGAGATATTCCAATTCTGGCACCCTTGCTATCGACCGAATAAAGGTTGAGGTTGACAAAAATGTCATTCTTAACGAATTGCTAGGATCGACCTCACAACCGACAGCCACAAAATGAGAAAAAACAAAAATGAGCAACGAATTCTTGAAACTTTCCACTCATCAATATTCTGACTTCCTATACCTCTTCTACTATTTCTATAGGGACCTACCTAAGAATTGGACTTCTGCTCCCTAACGTAAGGAGCCACAATCTCGCGGAGAAGGGTTGTTCCAGCAATACCGGGTACTGCATCAAGAATACGTTTGCACACCTCAGTCAGAACCTGCTCACCGCTCTTACGCCCAATTGATCGACCGTTCAGAACGTCTGACAAAAACATCGATTTCTGACGTAACCCAGAGACTCGCGCTTCGTAGTCATTGACAAGTTTCGTAGAGACTTCCCCAGCCGGGTTCATTTTCCTAAGTTGTGCCAATTGCATCTCCGCGGCCTTTATTGCCGCCATCTTATGATCCTCGTCCAAAAAGAATGTATTTTCTAACAACCGATCCATTGCCATACCAACGCGCAATTGCAATTGCTTATCGCTTCTTTCTTTGGATGACTGGCGGCAAAAAGAGCTTAACAGTCGGCATACGCCTGAACTCCATTCCAGAAAAAGTTCATATTCCGGCGATTCCTCAAAACCATCGCGGCGGGCATTCAACTTAAGCCCCTCGCCTACATGTAATTCCCCAATGTGCCACGTCGCAAATCGCGGCTCAATAAATGATGCCTTTAAGAAATCTTCATCACCGACCCCAATATTACCCTGCCGCACACGAATCCCGCGCATTGTTACATTAGGCGGCATTGCCGACATAAACTGTGACATCGCGTACCAGCCCCGACAGATCAACCGCCCGTCCGGCGTTTTTAACTCTAATAGTTTAACGTCCATTATTCGATCTTCGTGTTCCGCCCGCAAGACCACCTGTTCCTGGAACGGCCGCACAATAGGCGTTCCGTTCAAGGTAATACTGTACGATCGATATCCTGAAACCTCCGAAAGATGGCGCTCAATCTTCTCTGCAAATCGAAATTTATTTCTGTCATAGGGAGCGGGCACTATTTGCGATAAATATTCACGCAAACCCTTAATATTCATCAGGACGTCAGCATGAAACCGATGGACATTCACCATTTCGACACGGCAGAAATGTGCCGGATCTGCATGCTTGTCGGCAGCCCTGAAATGTATAGTGGCTATGCGCCTTATAGCAGCCTCGACATGCTCACTCCCCTTAGCGCTTGCAACCTGTTCCCGCAACGCTTTACCTGACCACTCAATAACTGCCACTTTTTCCCGTGCATCGCTTCTTGTTTCAAACCTCAACAAGTCACAATAGGCTAATCCGCCTAGGCGCCCAATACCTCTAAAACCGCGATGCCCCCCTCCGCCTTTTGAACTGCATCCCAGCCCACCCAGGCGTGTTTCGACATCCTCGTTCTTGATGCCTAATCCATTATCTTCCACTAAAATGGATCGCGTTTTCCCGTCTAAAGTTATCGAGATGGAACCCTCGGGAACGAGACAGACACCCGCCTCTATTGAGGCGTCTATCGAGTCCGCTGCATTTTGAACGTATTCTCGTAACGCCATACGCGGGTCAGAATACATACCCGCTGTGATCACATCTAGAATCTGCCGGCCTATATGAGCGGAGATACTGCGTCGACCTTCTATTTCTTGAGGTATAATTGGAGCCATTTTTTCATTTCCTTGTCGTTACAAATTTCTATCGCACGCCTAACCTGTTCGGAAGAATTCCCTCTTACCGCAGCATGAAATATCTGAAATCTAGAATCGTTTACCTTCAGCAGTTTTGAAACAAAAGAACGAAACCCTTCGATCAGCCCCGTCCCAGGCTTACGTTTGGGTTCATATTTATATACCCTATTTTCATGCTTATTCCGGTTGCGTAATAGTTCTTCTGGCATATAAAGGTTCGCCAGAAATTCTTCATATGTCTGACCGATAGTACGCCAAGCAAGAGTTGGTGTCGGGGAGATGCAGCCGTGTGCCGCCCCTTTCATGATCTCGATATTCCGGACAAAGCGTGGAGTCCACACGGCATCTTTCAGCCAATTGCGGTCACTATTGGCGACCATGGGACGGGCATCTCTTTTGCGATTCGCATGCGTACCAAGTTCATCATTGATAGGGGCAAACCTCATCGGGTAGCTGTATATTTCAGCTTCTGCCTGTCCATTATTCCCCTTTCCCCATTTTTCATTCATCTCAATATTCACAATCAACCGCGCATACAAATCATGCGGGGTATCCCGCCAATTATATAGCATGTAGTTTGAGAACTCCTGAACTCCGTGCTCTTTAGCAATACCCAAGGCTTTCACATAGACATCTCGCTCAATGGCCCGATCAAAAGCGATTCGCATTGGCTTGATGTTCAGCTTTGCGAGCAGGCTCATGCGCGCATCGTCCAAGAAACTTGCATCCAACCCTTGATTAAAATCAACAACCCGATTTCTTTTTGGTTTAGTTTCCGTAAATTTACCGCGGCCATAACCGAGTTCAACCAGATCATCGATAATTTTCCCAAGTTGATCGGATGCGAGCACATTGTTGTCCATTAACTTCAACTTTGGCTTGTCCCCGTATTCATCCCTAAGAGTTCTAATTGTCGGCTTAATGTCGATGTACTCCTGATATGTCGGCTCGATCCTGGGAACACCGCACCAACCACACTTATTTACACAACCTCTCGAAGTGTAGGCATAATAAGTATCGTTAATTGCGTATTGTCGCCGATCAAGGATCGAGTAATCAGGCGGGAGTGAATCAATTACCTCAGTCCCCTCCAAACCGATTTGACCTGGGGTATTAACTATTCCCGTTACAGGATAAATTCCGGTCTCCTCGAATAGGTCGTCAGGCATCATCGAGGCCATAATTCCGCCGACAAATATTTTCCCGGCTGTTCCGCCTACAGCTTCCTTATAAAACCTGATCGTTTCAACTATGGTATCCCAGTGAAATGTGAAAAGAGTTGTGATGTAGACACGATCCCACATGCCTTTTCCCTCCACAGCATCCACGGCCATCGCGACCTTCCGATCACACCCTCTGACGAAAACGACTTCATCCCCACGTTTTTTATGGAAGCGCGCCAGCTTCATAAGTCCAAGGGGAGGATACCAAAGAGTATCCTCGTTGCGTTGCGAGGCAACGACCTTCGTAGGCAATTCCCCGCTATCTTCAATAATCTCGGACTCTTCACTCAGCATACCACTACGCCGGTACTGTGGTTCAACAAGAAGAACTCTCATATCCCAAGACTCCTTCTAAGGGTCTCATGCGCTGCCGACGCCCCTTTTCTCCCGCCAGCATCAGCGAAAGTTCCCTTTCGGCCCCAGTCAATATTATCCTTCAGCGCTTTCAACTTCTCGATCAGTTCGCCACGACTCAAATCAACCCTTTTCTCTCGTTGCACAATAGTCCCCAACAGTTCAGTGAGAGCATGCAGCCCAACACCCTTCGTTAACAGATGTTCACGCGGCGACTGCCATTCCGCATCAAACACATATGCCACAGCACCCCAATAATTGAGCAACAAATCATAAACTCCATTTACATTGTAGCCAGCCACTGCCCGAATGCGGGTCAATAAGTGCCTAATCGCCGTTTGCATCATCCTAAGTGACGTACGTCGTTGCATCCCTGAACTCGTTTCGCCACCATAACGGATCATTTTAAACCAAGGGGAGTCGCAATTTTCATTTAGTTTCCTTGCAAGAAAAAGTTGCGGTGCATCCTGGACGAGGTTTTCGATTAAGTTGCTTTCGTGGAAGTCTGTAAGGGATGACTGCAGTCCGCGCACTTTACTATTGATGATGGTGAACATCGCCATCTCTCCCCGAAGATCGAGGCCAATAAATGCCATAAAAGCTAGATTGATGTCAGAATCAGCCAATTCGCCAAGACGATGTTGGCAGTCGACTTGAGCAAGACATGCGGCATCAGGGTTTATCCACAAAATAGCCTTTCCCCCTTCCCTTTCAATCCGCCAAAATTTCTTGAGATCTTGCCGCAAATTAAACGTCAGAGGAATCGTCGATGCCCCGGGAGTGCTGATGTAACGTTTGAAATCCAAACTGTGGCCACGGTCTCGTGGACGCTGGTAACCTATCCCTGTGTCTTCGTCCAAGGTATCCGCAAACGATACCAAATGGAGGGTCTTGGCCGGGGCAAAACCAACAAACACCTCACGGTCGCCACACATCCCAACCATCCCAGATATCGATAAATGTGCATTTCTAATCTGCATATTGCAGATATATACTGCATTTTATATCAAGATATCAATGCTCTAATTATCGTGCCTCTTTGATTTCACCAGTTCCATCAGCCAAAGTTATTGCCCAGCCTTCTCATACACATGAGCGAGCAGCACTTTGGGAAGTTCTTTCGAGCAACTTGGATCCAAATGCAGATCATCACCGCGTTTCAAAATATAGTCGGCAAGCACATCATCCAACAAGATTTGCATACCTGCATTAGCGTATTCTTCCATTGTCGCGATGACTAATCTATCGTCTGAGATAGAAGAGAAATCCATATTATTGGATTCGATCATAATCGCATAAAAGCTCGCATACTCCTCTGGGGTAATTGTATTCGACCAAAAACGGTCTTCCTTGCTACGCCCCAGAGGTTTGCGCTTTCCATCCCGATAGCCGAGACAGACGCAAAGAAAAAAAATCTCGTGCATATCCTTTGCAACAAAATTACGGCAGTCATTATACAGAGTCCGATAATGCTGGTCCGTTCGGACGCGAATATCTTGAGCCATATTCATGTTACACCACCTCCGCTTCATCACGCAGCAGGCCATCGGCTTGATCAACGGCCACAGATTCGATCTTCGTGCTTCCGGCGCCTGCGCCCTTCAGGACATAGAAATGAGACCACTTATTCGTGTCGCGTAGAATCTTGGCCTCAAACCTTCCAAACTCTGTATCAGTCGCGAGCAACACCCATTGAGTACACCATCCAGGCACATTTACTAAAAGATTACGTCTGTGTTCATGCGATAGTCGACCAAATGGCGTATCCATAAAGAGCGGCATTTCAAGAACAGATGTACCGGCCGCAGCCTCTGCAAGCGCCGCAATAAATGCAATAGACATAATCTGTCGCTGACCTGCTGAAATGTTGGCCAAGAAAGGCTTTTGCCATCTATCATACACTTGAATACTGTAGTCAGAATCAACGACTACATCTCGCAATGTCTGTTTACTTTCAGCGTCGAGGAGTTCACGGAAATATTTAGTTGCACTCGCGCCTAGGCGATCACGAGTCTCCCCTGCGAATTCTTCATGAATACATTTCAGTGCATTACTTGTCATTGCTGCAAGTTCAGCACGTCGCGACATCTCATCACGAATACCGTTTTCCGTTTCAATTTCTTTACGCTGTTGCAGAAGTGTTGAATGCTCATCCTGCAGGACAAGCAGCTCATCCTTAATTTGAGCTTGTTCCGCCTCCAGCTTAATTATTTTCCGTTCAAGCAGATGCCGATGATTCTCTAAATTAGCAGCATCGGCACGCTCTGAAGATCCAATCTTTTGACGCAATTCCTCTACCTTGCGCCCCGTTACCTGGAGGTCATTTTTGACTAAAGCGTATTTCTGAAGTACCGATTCCGCAGCCACTCCAATATCCTCATAATGACTACAAACACCACTCAAGTAACGCCAGAGGTCAAGCATCGAATCTTCTGTCCCAACATCAGGCGTCCGGTTTCGCCACAAGAGGATATTATGATGCTCAGAAGTTCCCGGCTTGATGTTAGCCCCACAAATGCATCGTCCATCTGAGATCAACCGATCAATCAAGTCACTACGGATTTCCGAAGGTATTTCATGCTTCTGCTTACGCTTGTCTATGTCGCGGAAAACCTTTTCAGCAGACTTTCTAACAAGTAGCAGGGAGGTTTTCCCTGTCCGGTTCTTCATATCTAGGAGAAGCGCGTCAACCTGTTGCTCAAGGTCTTGTGCTCTTTCCTCCATATTAGTCCGAGCTGTTAGCAGGTCCCTGATCTCTCGAATTTTTTCCAACTCAGAATCAATTTGCTTTTTCTCCTGCCCCGCGCATTGAAGCTCCTCGTCAATTGAACCAATCCTGGGATTACGCGCTGCAAATTGCTCCTCATTCTCTCGCAATTGTTTGATCACACGAGCCAATTCACCCGTTGCCCGTGATTCCACTTCTGCGTCCAGATATTTCCGGAGACGTTCTGTTGCCTTCATGGCAGTTTCAAGTGTATCAATGTCTAGAAGCTTTCGAACACCGGCGGAGATTTCGCGTCGTTGCTCTGAACTAGCCCGAGTTAAGCGTTCGATTTTTTCCCCATCAAAGAGAAAATATTCCCTTAACCCACGATCAAGAATACCTCCAATAATATCCGCAATCTGATTGGGATCTCTGCTCGTCACGGCATTTCCAGTCTCATCCCGCGTTACAAGTCTAACGCCATTGTGCTCCTGAATCACCTCTCCCTCTTTCAGCATCCCTAGAATGGACCGTTCAATTTCATATGAACGCCCTGCATGTTCGAATTCAAGTCGTACACTACCCGCAACAGGCTTATTAGCCGTATTAGCCTCCATCGCCGGGTAATTTACTAAGTACAGTTCACGATCATCCACCTGTGCGTCTTGCGAGAGGTGCCTCTCTCCGTAGAGGCAAAAAAGCAAAGCACGATAAATGCCAGTTTTCCCGCGTCCATTTTCTCCGAAAATAACGGTCACATTGCCGCCTTCTCCTCGAGCAAATTCAATCGCATGAGACCCTTTGAATTGTCGAAAATTTGTGAGGGTCATTTTGTGGAGAATCATCGTGGAGTCTCCTTATCCTTTATGACCTGACGAACAATTCCCTTGAGTTGCTCTGCAACTGCGGATTCCGGCAAGGATTGAGAGAGTTCAAATGCTCTTGCAGCAAGGGCTTGAACTTCAGGGGGATACTTTTTGAGTTTCTCCTTGATCAATTGGTGTTTTTCTACCATTCCTAACTCCTATCCTTAATTTCAACTGACTCCATCACCTGGCGGTATATATCCCAAGGCTTGGCATCAAGAAGATGCAACACCTGAAAGGAATCTACGATATTTCTTATGACAGCCCGAGCTTCAAACTCATTTGAGGCATTGGATGCAAACTCCGCAAAACGAGGCATTTCGCGACGAAGTAATCCAAGATCTGATTCGCGACGAAGGTAGGCAAACTCAGCATTAGGTACAACAATAAAATCATAAACATCGGCGCTGCTTTTCCCCTCACATTTTCTCAGGATCCGCCCCCGGCGCTGAATAAATTCCCGAGGATTCGTCGTACTGGCAAGAAAATATGCTGTTTGAGTAGACGGAATATCCACCCCTTCGTCAAGACAATGGATAGCCACAAGCACCTGGACGTCGCCCTTTGCAAATTGTTCTATTAATGTCTCTCTATGCTTCATCGATACAGCATGAACAAACTCATGGCAACGCAAACCCAACCCTGAAACCGCACTAAGAACAGCCTTATGAGAGCCAGGCGCGCAGTAGATAAGCACATTCCGCAACTCTGTGCCAGCGTCCATGCAACCAGCAATTTGACGCCGTAATGCTGTAAGAAGAAGGGGAAGTTTATTCTCAGCAACGGACACAACCTGAGCCCTACGAAGAAGCAGGCGCTTCATCCGCTCTTCAGCCTCACTATCATTATCAAAATTACGACTCGCAAGAACAGCAATAGTGCGGGATAATTCTTCATATTCATCCCGTTCATCTGCGGTCAATTCAGTCAAAATGGGCATGTACCGATACGGTGTTAAGAATTTTCCAATAGCTTCACTCAGGGAAAACTCGAAACAAACGCCAGAGAAATAATCCGAAAGCATCTGACTACCTTCGTCGTCATACCAACGCCGAGGGGTTGCCGACAAGCCCAACCGCATTCCAGCGCCTGTTATTAAAGCATTACGCAGGTGCGGTGACCCTAGACGGTGGACTTCATCAACAATCAATAACGTACTCTCTAAGGGGAGACTTTGGACTGCTGTTGCGAATTTTTTCGTAGAAGCTGTCTCGTGTACGGCAAGAAGACAAATGGAAGGCAACATTCCAAGTTTGTAATCCTGGATTTTGGATCGAACCGAGGAGGGCCAATGATCATGATTCCCGCTACACATAATTGGAAAAAAACCGAAGGTCTCACTATGTTGCCGCCACTGCTCAAGAAGATGAAGATAAGGCACAAGAATGATAATGGCTACCTGCTTCATAGCAATTCTTCGATCGGCAGCCGCTGCAAGAGCTGTAAATGTTTTGCCTGTTCCCGTTGCCATTTCAAAAATACCACGGAAATCATTATCAATCCAAGCATCGATAGCATCTCTTTGATAAGGCCATAATTTGACACCCAACTCGTGAACGGCATCCTCAGGTAGACTGACATGATTTATTTGTGCGGGCACTCTGTAGGGTCGTTCTGCAGTCTGTAGCTTAATTATTTCGTGCCTAATTGCTTCAGGCAGAAGAAGAACCTGGAACTGAGCATTTCCACTTTGCCAAAGTTTGGTTAATCGTGCACGATGCTGTTCAACATATGGGCGTTGACCTTCCTCCCATGACTTGAAAACAGAGAAGGCCTCTCCATTCAATGAGCCCTTAGCGGAGTCGTTAAAAGAGCCGTGTATCGCAACCATATCTTCAAACTTATCAATAAAAACACCAACTTTATCGTGATAGTCGCCCCCCATATCGAATTTTCTAGGAATTGCAAACCTAAGCTCAAGGACACCATCAGCAATCATCCACGCCAAAGCATTTAAAGTATCTTGAGAAAGAGCCTTTTCTAAGTCCACAACGTGCTCTCTAAGAATCTCGTGGAGGACAGTATCGCGCTTTGCGATATCCCCAGCCTGAAGTGCTTCCCAGTCACGTTTCTGCATCAGTGGCGAAGTAACAATACGAGCTCTCCCGCCGCCATTTACGAGGGGGACAATCCCCGCGCATGCACTACGGAGCCAACCTGACGTAAAGAAACCAACACCGCGCCAATAATCCCTAGAATTAGTAAGCAGCGGAACAATGAGATCACGCACCAGATCACAGTCAGCACTGTCATAGACGGGTTTAAGATCAAGTTCTTTGAGCATCAAATAGTTCCTTCAGCATTATTTCAGCGTTCTTTATGACAACGATTTCCCCTGAACCCAGCATGGCGGACGTGAGGCTTTTTATAATTATTCCAGCTTTCACAAGCGCATCTTCGAATTCTGTGAATTTTGCCGCCCCCCCCCAATCACGTTCCAATATATTTCCAATAAGCGATTCCAGACTTTGTATGTGAAATTTATTGTTCCTCGGAAGAAATGCCTCCCGCGCGTTGCCGAGAACCACGTACTGCCCCCCCTTTCTCAACATATCCGCAACCATCGTGTTAGACCAATGAAGACCATCGGGAAGTTCCGGGAGACCTGGCGACTCCACTAAATGCGAGACTCGAGAATAGACACCCCCAGATTGCATGGAGCAGGAATATGCATCAGCAGCAACATTTTCTAGCGCACGTTGTTTTTCGACATTCCAAGCCAAGGTTTGAAAGTGAACTACACATCCAGAATGATACATGCACAAATCCGGCTCTCGGTAAATCGCGTAAACATGCTGCTCTTGATAGCCAAGCTCCTGAACGAAATGTTCATCAAGGTACTCATAGGTACATGGGCGATGAGCTTCGAGGACAAAATTTACCACATGTGTTGTAATTGAGCGCTGACGCTCATCTTCGCCTGCATGGCGCTTTGCTACTTGCGGGTAGCATGGGAGGGTAAATACATCATTTGCGAAGCATTGAAACGCTGAATACAACATGACTGGTCCATCAATACCTACTGTCAAGCATGTCACACATTTATCTCGATAGATTTTTTCAATCGAACAGTGGCCCTCTCCTGAAAGAACTTGCTGTGCATACTCTATGACAGGGCTGAGCGATTCGCAGTCATACTCATAATTATCAAGATGCAGATAGCCCCAATCAGAGGTGCGCATTACATCAGTGAACTGCTGGCATAGAAGGGCGAACTGATGATCCTTCAAAAACATTCTTCTTAACGCAAAGTCCTCCAATTCCTGCTGGGTTACGGGGCCACCAGCATCACGCAAGAAGTTGGTAAGGGCAAGCGAAACAGGTACTCTCTCACTAAAGTTTTTGTAAAGATAGACACTGGGTGGCCGCGGATAGACAAGATTCCTGTGATTGCTTTGTCTTAGGCATGAGTAGAGCGCGGTCTCTGAAGGAAGTAACGCCTGTTCGCACCGAGAATGAAAATGAACAAATGCGCCATATATTGAAACGTAAGGAACATCTTCACTCAGAGCATTAAGTAGCCAGCGTTCAACATCGTGAATAAGACTGAGCGGTAAAACGACATAGTCTCGATGGACATACGTCCCTACATCCCAAAGCATCGCAGTTTCGCAGCGGGACAAAGTCGCATAAGTATTTCGGACAGAAAAGCCGGGACGCCATTTCGCAGCTTCTTCCGCAATTACGGAATAGTGCGTAGGCTTTTTCGCATCGCGCAATATTGTATCGATCATATGGACTATGTTGCCAAATCTAAGTTGCCACATACCCGCAGAATATATCCGTTTCGTCCGCGTTTTGATTCGATTCTTGCACCGTTCGAGCACGGATTCAAATATTGCATCTGACAAAACGGAGGTGTCAGGTATCCAGTTGAGAATATGAGCTTTTTTTTGCAGAACGCCTTTTAGTCTTTCACGCTCTATGCTCCAAAGATCATCAGACCTTCGTTCGTCTGCCTCGCTTAATGCGACCTCACAAATAATAGACGCCAAATTTTCGATCAGAGGCAACGCATCCCCTTTCGTGACATTATTGCCATTTTGAAGTACTAGGCCAGTGTCCTTCCATACTTGAAGCGTCGCAAAATAAGCGATAAGTTCTGTTGCGAATCTAAATTGAGAACTATCGGTTCCTTTACATAAAACATCTTTAACCAATTCTCTAGAAGTTGCTATCCCACCTTTTAGTTCAACGACGACCGCTATCTCTTCCATCAGTGGACGCAACCTAAGTTGTTGATACCGGGCGGCGGCTCTCTTTTCGATGGAATTCTCCATTTGACGAACCCGCTCGCGCGTAACATCGCCAACTTGCTGCGCAACGGAATCAAGCGTCATAGGGGCGAACCCAAGCATACCTTTCCGAAACATGAAAGCATTCGCTTCTCGTTTCGACCTAGCAAGGCCAAGAATCCAGTTAGTCAACCACGGCACGGGATTGGCAACGTCAATCGAGAATTCCTTTATGTTGGGATCCCCTGACTTCACAGCGAAGCGCTGAATCATTTCGGCAACACTACCTTGAATTTTTAAAATTTCGCAGGCTGATTTGCGCCCACAATTACGGCAATCTAAAAGTTGATCCAAATTAAGCCTCATGAATGACTTCAAGTCGCTAATACCTAATGATTGTATCGCATTTGCGGCTCGGACACTGAGTTCACCCTGGATAGCACGAAACACATCGCTCTGGATGGATTCGGAACAATCTTCGATACGTGGCAATTGAACTATTTTGCGCGCGCCTTGCATGCGAAGTTTCGACTGTTTTTTTTCAATCTCGGCAATTGTTCCTTTGCCACAGCCCCAAGTTCTCGACATATCTTCTCTGGTAAGCCGCAAAAAGGCTTCCCCGTCCTTAATAGCGCATTTCTCAAGGACATGCATTGCCCTAACAGATAATTCTGAAGAGATAACATCAAAGGTTGATGCTTGGCTTTTATTTGACATAACCATGCCGACAAAGATTTCGCATGATTCAATCTATACAATCTGTCCAATAAATCAAGATCGGTGCTCATAAGCCTAGTAGTTGGTAACCTACAATGTTAGTAACTCAAACCGTGCCTGTGCACCACGAAAATCTACCAATGACTGGTCCAACGATTTCGATTTACCACTTAAAGCATCACGCTCACCCATCTCGAACAATTCAATAGTCGGCAACGGGACTGGCAATTTATCACCAAGGTCCCACTATTTCACCCTAGCCGCCCAGCGCGTGGCGTCGCGCATGAGGGGGACTTCAATTTTCACCTCAGATTGGATGCGCGTGTAGAGCTTCAAATATTCCCCCAGAACCCGCAGCACATCTTCTCCCATGTCCTTGCCAGGGAAAAACTCAGGTAAGCCCTGGCCGAAGTCCAATCCGAGTTGAATCATCCGAGGCGAAAGTTTAACGCCCATATTATGATTCGTTAGAAGTAACCGGTGGCTTAGATCCGTGGTTTGAGCACAGGCGTCAAGGAACCATGTGGGTGAACCGGTTGAATCCACGTGCAGGAGTTGCAGTAGTTTTTTTTCAAGACGCCAAAGGTCGCGCAGGGATTCTTCCGAGACATTGAGCATCCGGAGGAATGTGATGGTGCGGAGGAAGGCGAGATAAGCGTCTGAGTAGCTAGAACCTTCAAATATCGGCAACTCAAACCGTGTTTGTAAGCCATGGAGATAGAACGCCGAGCGGTTCAACGATTTTGTCATGTTACCAAGCGTGTGCATCGCTATCCCCTTCCCTCACCGTTTCTTTTCGTTTTTCTGCTGGGCGCGGTCCTCTTCGTTGAAGGAAACGGCCGGAACACGATTGGCACGGTAATCTGAAATCCGTTCCGAGGCGCTGAAAAAGGCCGCCGAGGTTCCGTGGGCATCCTTATCGAAGGCCATCGAGGCGCACATCTTGATACCAGTCTTGACGGCATCATTGATGGCGGCCAGATCGGCGCTCAGGAAGACAAACTGCCAGTCGGATTTATCCTGTTTCACCTTGACCATCTTCTCCACCTGACCCTTGGTGAATTCACGACTGGAATTCTCCTGTCCGTCGGTGATGATAACCATGACCACACGAGCGGGCCGCGCCTTGGCCGGCATGGCCGCCAGACTAGCCTCCAGGTCGTTGATCCCCCGCCCCATGGCATCCAGCGGCGTGCTGGCGCGAGGCACAAATGTTTCCCGCGTCAATTCCGGGACATCCGCCAGAGGCATGAACTTGTGAATGACCTCGTAGGGATCCTGGGAGTCGAATTGGATCAGGGAGAGCGTTGCCTTGCCAGGCTCCGCCTGCTGCTTCTTCAGGAATGTGTTGAATCCACCGATGGTGTCGTCACGGATCGAATCCATGGAGCCGGTACGGTCCAAGATAACCACCATGTGAACGTAATCTTTTTGAGACGCTTTTTGTGTTTTCATGGGGGTATATTCGCATAAGGGCACGGACAAATAGCGTCCGTGTGATTCCGGGAAGAGAAGAGGGACTTCACCACCCTCCTTCGTCCCGCAGGCGGGACTACGGAGGGCAGGCTGATTGAGGGAAGCGAAGAAATCCGGAGTAGGATTTTTGAACAGCAGCCTACGATACTCCGTCCGACATGCCGGCGGCCATGGAAGCTCGCAAAGATCGCGAAGGGAAGATGTTTACCACCCGCTTCGCTCGAGACTCCGAGACACCGAGCCTACTTCGCCAAGGCTACGAAGGCCGGGAAAGAAAATGCAAATGTGGCGTTAATTTTTCCACACGAGTACATGTGGAGAAAATAAACGCCACGGTTTCTTGAAGGAATACGGTGAGGGGGAGGAGATACACCGCAGAAAAATTCAGAAACGGTTCTTCCTGGTGCGCCACGGGCGCATCCGCCTGTGGCGGAGAATTGGGGGAAATATAATGCTCGTGATCTTAGTGTGATTTTGGTGAAGCAAGCGATGCTATCTGCTCCAAGCGCTGGACAAGAAGGGGGAGGCGCGCTTGACTGGCATCATCTGAGGGGAGATGGCCTGGCAGTGCATCTCGAAAAGCTGACAACTGAAGCAAGGCCAGAATGTTCACGCCCTCTGAATATCAACGGGGCGCATAGTACTCCAATCGTTCGCGTATAATTTTCTCGGCCAATTCCCGCTCTCGGGCACGTCCTGCCCCCCGCAGGGCATCGGCAAGGACAAGCCACTCATAAAGCGCCGGATCCTGCCGGATCGCAACAGCGACCGATCGGCAGATGGGGCGAATTTCCAAACCAGCTGACTCGCCTTCCGGGTCCGGCCAAACGGGAATATCTGGATCATCATCTGAGACCCGGAAATGACTGGAGAGTGGGGCTGCAGCAAAACCTGTACGGATCCCCCTGGTTCGCCCCCCTGGTCGAACGGGCAGCACATACTTCAACCCATGAATCATAAACTCCGCCACAGCGAATCTGTTGGGTTGATAGGTTGCTGGATGGATAAGCCCAGCGCTGCGGGCCCGATGAAAGGCGGCATGGGCTTCAGAGGCACTAATCCCTAACTGCTTTCCCATCAAGGCAAAACTCCCCGGCCATTCTGTCGCCAGCAACTTGAGTACAACAAGGATGTCTTGTGGCTTGATAATCATGCAGATACGCTATTCGCGAATAGCGAATAAGTCAACATAAATGAGCTATTACCCATACCTATTAGCCAATACAAAGCCAGACATTACCCTCTTTATTACCTTCATATAAAGGTATTACCTCTTTTCCCATACCTCATAACATCACATCCAACCCTTATCCTGCCAGTACTTGTACTCGTAGGGCCAGTGATCTTTGTGGAAGGCAATGAGGTTGCGGAAACGGATCTGCTGGGACTGAATGGCCTGAGCCTGATCCGGCCATGACTGTTTATTCGAAATCGCGGCGACCAGCTCATTGCCCAGCCTTCCGGCGGCAACGACATCGGATTCGCTCAACGGCACTCGGGCATCAACGCCCCCAACAAACTGCGCGCCTACCGTCACGGCATATCGTTTCATGAACGCCATCGTCGCCTCACCGCCTCCTCCGCCGCTGGTTGTCAGCGCGGCCATATATTTACCGGTCAGCCGCAGGCAGTGGACAAAGTGGCTGGTACGGTCAAGAAGCGCCTTCATTTGGGCGGTAACGTGGTCGAGGTAGACCGGAGATGCCAGCACGATCCCATCCGCCTCCAGCATCTGGCGCAGGATAGCCCGGCAGTCATCGTTCAGAACACAGTCAGGCCCCTTATGACAGGCTTCACAAGCCTGGCAGAAGCCGATCCGAGCCTTGCCCAGATCGACGAATTCGACCTGGGCCCCTTTGGTTGCGGCTTCGGCCAGTAGTGTTTCGAGTAAGGCACGGGTTTGGCTTTTGGTGCCCCTGGGACTACCACAGATTCCGAGTATTTTCATCGTTTATTCTCCTTGTACAGATCCACTGGAGGACAGTGTATGTAATTTATCTGCGAACGCCAAAATCACATCTTTCATGGCCACGATGTCCCGCCATGACTTGGGGATGGCATCGTAGCCATAAAAGGCGCCGGCGATCTGGCCATATACTGCGCCGGTCGTGTCGGCATCGTCGCCGAGGTTGACGGCCAGTAAGGCACCCTCCTGGAAGTCGTTGCCTTTGTGGAATGCCCAGAGCGCGGCTTCCAGGGATCGGACAACGTGCCCTGTGCCTCTGATCTCTGGCGGATTACGGAGTTTGAATAAGCCGGCGGCGATCTCGGCTATTTCCGGACATAGCGGGTGTGCGTGCCAGTATCCAGGTATTGGCGCCCAGTGATCGGACAAAAGATCGTTCTTCCCTACCCCGTTGAGTGCCCCTGCAATGAGTCCGCCCATATACCGGCATGCATCCACACAGGTACTGGCACCGTGAGTTGTGCGGGAACTGTCTCCGGAACGCTCGATGGCCTCGACCGCGCTGCTGGCAAAGAACATGGGCACTGGCGCCAACCGCATGATGCTACCGTTGCCGGCGGCATGTGGATTGGTGGACCCGCAATAGGGGGCGTGAGTGGCTATAAAGGTCTCCAGGGCGGACCTGGTGGTGCCTCCGATGTCGAAGCACCTGCCAGTGCAACCGAAGTGGCCTTGTCGGTACCAGCGCACATACCGCTCCAATTGATCGACCGGGTCGAAGCCTCGTTTTTCCACGAGGCTTTCGGCCAGGCAAAGGGCCATGGAGGTATCATCGGTCCATTGGCCAGGTTTGAGGCCAAATGGGCCGCCTCCGACAACATCGGTTATTGGCTTAAAACTGCCAGGCGGCTTGAATTCCAGGGTGGTGCCCAAGGCATCGCAAACGGCGAGGCCAATCACGGTACCGCGGTATCGGTCTTGAGTGTTCATAATAATTTCAGGGATTTTGCGGCGGTTTGGCTGCGATCAGGAAAGGTTCAACATGTGCTCCACAGGCGCATCCGCCTGAGGCGGAGATAGACAGGATGTACATGATTGAACTGATATCTTGGGGCGAATCAGAGGTTCTCGCGGTTGATCAGGTTGACGATGACCTTGACAACGGTATCCTTATCGGAGGCCCGACTTTCCGCAATCAGAAGTGTCAATGCCACCAGTGCGTTATCCCCGATCCGCTTACGACCCTCTGTCCCGTAAAGAATGGCATTGGCCTCCATAAACCACAGGAACATGAAGGCACCAATGCGTTTGTTCCCGTCCACGAATGAATGATTCTTGACTACAAAGTACAACAGGTGCGCGGCCTTTTCCTCCAGGCTAGGATAAACATCTTTTCCGCCAAAGGTCTGATAGATGGTGGCCATTGAACTTCTGAATGACGCATCCTTTTCCCGACCGAACAAACTGCCCCTGGCTCCATCCTGCCGGCCAAGCTTGGCAATACCGTCCATAGCCATTTCATAGGTCAGAATATATGCCGGGGTAGTCGTCGTTCCCTGAAACGTTAACCGCTGATGGTCGTATTGATCCAGAAGCCTCAATGCAAGGGCATAATCAGTGATCACTTTCAACAGACCGGTCGCCTGATCCTTCTGGAGCTCATGGTTTTCGAGCAGGCGTCCCATGAGTTCCACGGTCTTCTGCAATTCCTGAAGCCGGGCATTCTGCGCCAGCAGGCGCTTCTCGTTAACCGTGTAGCCCCGGAGAAGGTGTTCTTTGAGCACCTGGGTCGCCCAGATGCGGAACTGGGTACCTTGTTTCGATTTCACCCGATATCCAACAGAGATAATCACATCAAGACTGTACAGAATCACAGGTTTGGCTGAATCAGCAATATGCATTTTTTGCATATTGCTTTCCTGTTCTAACTCGCCTTCAGAGAACAGGTTACGAATATGCCTGGAAATGACCGATTGATCACGTTGAAAGAGAGCCATTATCTGAGTCTGATTCAGCCATACGGTATCTTGCGCCAAATTGACTTCCAGCGACGTCCTGCCATCTTTGGCCTTATAGATGACGATATCGTTTTGGTTTTCCTGCTTTTTCATCCCAGTCATCCTTTCCTCTTCTTCCGCCGGACCTTGCACATGGCCGTAATCTCATCATCGACCATTTTCTTGAGTTCGCCGGGGGCCTGAACTTTGACCCAGCGGCCCCAGGCCATTACCCAGCGGAAAACCTCGTAGACACCGGCGGCGGAGAAGGAGAGCTCTATGTCGCCGTTCTTCCTCTTGCGGATAACCTGCTTGGGGCCCCATTGCTTTTCCAGGACCCAGGTTGCCACCTCTTTGTTAAAGAGGAGCCGGACGCTGTGGTTGTGGTCATTCAGGACAAAACGGCCAAACGTGTTGGCGAGCAGCGTCTTGGGATCGAAATCGGCAGGTGTATCGAATGAACGGTCGGTCAGTTTGACTGACTGGATACGACCGATGGAGAACTGGCGGACGCGGTCCTCACCTTCGATTTTGCCGAACAGGTACCATTCCCCCTGCAGGTTGGCCATATGCAGTGGCGCGATCATCCGCCCGGGCGTAATCCCTTTATCAGGGCTCCGATAGACCAGAGACAGCCATTTTTGGTTCACCAGCCCACGGACGACTGTCGACCAGGTCTCCATATCAATGGCACGCGTCGGCGGGGTGGTAAAGCTGAACTTGTTGAAGATGAGTTCCGGCCGGACTGTGATCTTATCGGGCAGTAGGTCGGTTATCTTGCTGAAGACCCGCTCCAGTTCGGCGGCAATCGGGGTCCCCCGGTATTGTTCAAGGGCCTTCTCGGCCACCAGTATGGCCACCAGGTCACCCTCACTGACACTGATAGATGGCATGAACCATTGTGTGGTGGTGTAGTAGAAGCCCTTTTTCTCGCGGTCGTAGTCGATCGGGGCGTTCAGGCTATCGCGCAGGAAGTCAATGTCACGCTGGACGGTCTTCTGGGAGACTTCCCAGTCGGCGGAGAAGTTGAGGCAGTTGGGGTAAAGGCCCTGACGGATGCGCTTGTCGAGTTCGAGAAGGCGGGAAAACTGGGACTTGTTTCTTTTCACGATGCTCATCCCTCCATAGTTACATGGTTAGACGGTCAAAAACTGTCCGTCATAAATTTAATCTGACGGACATCATCTGTACACCATCAGACGGCATACTGTCCAAAGATAAAGAGTATGAAAGGAACGGCGCGTATGACAAATGCTGAACGTGATGCCAATGAAGTGATGGAGATGAAGTTGAGATGCGTGAGTCTGATACTGGACTGCCCGCTCAACCGTAATGCCACAAGTTGCCCGTTCCACAGGGTGCGGCAGGAGGAATCGGTGGCGACACGTGTGAACTGGGTGAAAAGTCTGGATGCCGAGAGACTGACAGGGTTGCTGGCCAGACATGAGAAATGTATTGGCGGGAAGAGGGAGAAGATAATTCGACCCCAGGACACTATATGTCCGACCCCCTGTGATAGGGTTGCGGGAAAGTAATAGATTTGAGTGATGGAGGAATGAATATGGGCGCACCAATTTTTATAGACAGCATGGTACTGACCTTGGGGCGGTTCCTGCGGAATCGGGAGCAGAAGAGAGATGTTCCGGTGGAGCGGGTTGAAATGAGTGCGAGTGACCGGGAGGAAGAGGCCCCCACCCTCATCACGCTCAGCAGTGGACAGATGCTTTTACCGGGTATTGGGGTGACACATCGGTTTATGCAGTGAGAGGGAAGTGTTTGATGGGGAATCGGACGTAGCGGACAGATGGGACGGATCACCGCAATCAGCCGTCTGACTTGGGGGGTGACTTGGGGGGTGACTTGGGGGGTGAGCGGAAAGGTGAGACCACAGACCATAGACCGCAGACTGTAGACTTGAGATTTCAGAGAGATGAGACGTGAAGCGTGAGATTTGAGATTTCAGAGGGAGGGACCAGGGGACGGCAGGGTGTTCAAGGTTTCACCTGAAAATACGTTTTCATGATGCCGATCAAATCGGACGGGGTCATGCGAATGCCGCTGTTGTCCAGGGATTGCCGGATGGCTGTCCATTCGGGCGACTCGGCAGGAAAAATCGCCAGAAAGGTTTTAAGGTCATCCAATATTCCTGAAGGGGTATCCAGTTTCTCGCCAACCGGCAGGAGTGTAGCCAATCGGAAAATATCCGCCCGGTGCTTGCTCACATCGTCATCCTTGACCTTCGTGTCACCTTGCGAGCGGCGCTGGGTGAGATCCAGCCATGCGCGGACCTTGAGTACGATCAGCCCAGCGGGCTTTATGAGTGGGAGACCATCCACCAAATCTCTCTGGCCCATGATAAACCCGTAATAATCGGGATCCATGAGAATGGCTGAAAGACTAGAGAGGTGCTCGTCGGCAGGAATCGGGATGACATGCTGTCCCGGCAGAATCTCAATTTCCATGGGTGCCGAAGAGAAGAGTTCGATCATCTTGGGATATTTCGCCCTGGCAGGTTTGATGAAACGGAAATAGGTTCGTTTGCCGTCGGACCGCTGTCCGATTTCGTATCCCCCCTCCTTGATGAACATCCAGAAGCGGGAAAAGAAACGAAGTTGAACGGCTTCCAGAACCAACACCATGTCAATATCCTTGGTGGCACGAAAACGGCCGCCAAAACTCGTGAACCAGGCATCGCAGGCCGCGCCGCCGATGAGGACGAATGAATCCTCGAATCCAACAAAATGATGCTTGAAGGTTTCCATCCCGGTTACCATTGCATATCCTCCAATAAAGATTTGGAAGCCAGACGCACCCGCTCATCGGGAAAATCTGCGAGGCTTAGGAACAAAGAAAGAGGATCCACCATGTCCGCCCCTGCCAGGAGTCCGGGATCATAGCGCCAGCACTCAACTCGGGCGGACGCTTCCTCAACATGGCCCACTTCCGTTACAGAGGGAAGATCAATCAGTTTCTTCCAGGCATTGCCATAACAGGCATAGGTGGGGAGAGGATCGTCTTCCAGCAGACTGTGTTTTGACAAGGCGGTGAGCCCGGCAAGACGCAATTCAGACGGCGGTTTTTGAAATTTGGCCCAATGAGCACGTCCGACAGGAGATCGCAGGGTTGGCAGGGCGGTTTCCCACAAGGCGCGTTTTTGATGAAGGAACCGGAGCCCGCGCGGTTTGGCCCCCTCCTCTCTCATGCAAAGGTTATGAGCAACCAGTTCATCGCGCACCTTGGTCATGGTCATGGCGGAATAGCCCAGCCATTCGGCCCATTGATTCAGCAGGGTTCCGTCGGGTTGAGGACGGTAGAGTTGATACAGGACCGCGACCTGGGCGGCGGCGGAGAGTTTCACGGCCTTTACTGTACGCATGAACTTCTCGCACAAACTGATGAACGGAGGGATGAAGAGTTGGAGTCCAGGCACAACGAAAGGCAAACCCAACTGGACAAAGCGATTGCGGCGGTAGGCATCCATGGTCGGATACACAAAGACCACCGGACACTTGAACTGATTCGTCAGGAGATGATGGATGGATTTGAGGTCCGCCGCGGATGGCCCCTCCTTATCAGATTCCACCTGGGCCAGAATGAGCAACTGATCAAGCCAACGCCATTCTATGAAATGGTAGTCAGAAGTCAGGAAAACAGGCAGTCCAGACAACCGATCAGCAGGAAGTGGCCCCAGATCCGCGGTTTTCCCCAGAATCTGCTCCAAGTATTGGGCTAACTGTTGATTGATCTTCATACTTAAATAATACATCATATTTTCGACATTAAAGCAATATAGTTTATTATCTATTTTTCGGTTTACTTATTTACAAATAGGCTCAAAGAATGCCGCCGGGGACGGTTCGACTGCGCTCACCGCAGGCAGCGGCTACTACAGTGGGGAAGCAGTTGGGGGTGGGAGGAGAAGGAGAACAGACCACAGACCATAGACCGCAGACATCAGACTTGAGATTTTAGAAGACAGATGGGACTGATGGGACAAAAGGGAAAGATCGTGGTGATGGTGGGTGGGCGGAAAACAGTGGGCAGTGACCGACGCTCATCCTGAATCAGCGAATGTATTAGTCCGGTGTCACGAATTGGACAATATAGCGGTCAAAGTTTGGCAGAATTGATGATCGTCCCAAGAGACGTCTCGAGCGCCTTGGCGAAACGCATGAGCAGGTCAAAGGTGACGTTCTGTTCGCCGCGCTCAACGGTGCCAACGTAATTGCGATGGCAATCAATGAGCTCAGCCAAATCCTCCTGGGACAGGCCGATGGCACGGCGGCGCTCTCGTATGGCCGCCCCAAGCCGACAACGTTGCGGGGATGCAGAACGAACAGTCATGCGTATAGGGCAACACATCAGCGAAAGAATGACTACCCACTATAATAGTGCATTCGCAAAAAATTCAGCTTTTCGCTGATTTTTTTGAGATACGCTTTACTGATAGCTTTTGGGTTGTTAAAATGATTGTTTTCGTTGTCAGATACAATTTATGGGTCACGAACATTAGAGAGATGTTTGTGGCTCATTTTCTTTGCAGTCATGTGGAATGTTGGAAGGAAAGTGCAAATGTCTGTATGTTGCGAGTTTCTTCGTGCTGAATGGGATATCTTCTACCCTGCCGATTTGGATGAAAAACGTGTACCGCAGATTCTACGACCATTGACGAATGTCGAGCATGAGATGAACGCCTTCCCCTGGTATACGGTGGGGCGACTTGTTGAGCTTTTGGAAAAGCCAGAATCGAGTTTCGCGTACCTCCATGTGACGGTTTATTTCCGGGCGCGGGCGGCCATGCTGGCACTGAACGGGGATATTCTGGATCACACGGAACTCTTCGGCGCCTTAAGCAAGCACCAGTTACAGGTTGGAGGGATTTACCGGAAGCACCTGCAGAACTACCTGCTGATGTGTATGCAAAAGCACAACATGGCCCGGTTACCAGAGTGCGACCGGCATAGAATGGACCCCTTTGATGACCCGGGTGAGACGGAAAAGAACCGCGATCTGATGCGGCGCTGCATCCAGGCGGCAGAGCGAGCTTTCATCAACACTCTGAATTTTATCAGCGAAGGCCCGGAAATGGACGCGAGGATAGAGGGGGAAAGCGTCGAGTTCTGGGTAAAGAGAATCGAAAGAGACAAGGCCATGGATGTGCGGGTGCGGGTGACCCGGCATGCTGGCGGATATAGAGTGAAGCCTTGCAGAGATGAGGCGATAGCGACTTTCGGCGCCGGTGGGATAGCAAGGGCGTTTGACGTGCGTTTACAGGAGGAATTCCCTTTTGGGCCGACGGCGACTGAAGGCGGTAAGGATCGCCATACTGACGCCCACAGTGGGCGACGTAGAGGAAAAGAGAAAGTAGCGAAGGGTGATGACACCACTGCCACGGTTGCCCAGCAAGCTGCGGAAATCGCACTGGCCACCATTGCGCCCGCATTACGGTGTTCAAAGTTGAACCCGAACCGGGGCGCAACTGATGATTTGGTGCAGGCCTACAACCTGGAACGGAAGAAACATGCGACAGACAGGGAAACGTTTAGGGCCCTATCACGTTTGGACATTGAAACGGCGCGCAAGACCCCCGACAAAGCACCTTGGATGCGATTGAGCGAAGCCAACCGACATTATAGACAGGCAGTACATGGTGACGCGATGAGAGCTGTGGACATCGCGACACGTGCAGTCGCTCTTCATCGGCGATATCGCCGGGCCATCGGACAAACCTAGCGGCTGGGCGCAAATAAGAGCCGGATGGTTTGTTGGACATTCGTGCGGACATTTTTGCGACATTTTTGTCTGGAAATGCGGACATTTGGACATTTTGTGGACATTTGGACATTTGTCCGGACATTCGAGCGAAACCCCCGTAAATATTGGCCAGGATGGTGCTGCGAGCTGCGCGGTTCTGGACATTTGGACATTTTTTACGGACATTTCGCGGACATTTTGCGGACATTTGGTCGAAAATGGACATTTGGACGACCGAGTGGACATTTTGTGGACATTTTCCCACATATTTTCCCTATTTCTTAAGAAGCTCAAAAGGCCGCAACGGCCTTTGTTTATAGGGGTATGAGCCCATCCAACCCTTTTGCGGGTGTGGACATTTTGTGGACATTTCGACCGCCAGAAATGGCGCGCCCCCTTCCTTCTTGCAATCGTGTTGCCATGCAACATGAAAGGGAGATGCGATGAAGGAATTATTGACGGCGACGAGAATGGCGACGTTGTTGGGGTGTCCGCGGCGGCATTACTGGCGGTATGAGATTGGAATGAAGCGAACTGTGGACGCTGATGCGTTGCGGTTTGGGACGGCCTGGCATGCGGCAATGGAGGCACGTTGGACGGGCGCGGATTTGGAGGCCGCCTTTGCGGCCGCCCTGGATGGAAAGACGGAATTGGGCGAAGTGCAACTAGCCACCCTCTCTGGGATGTTGGCGGGTTATTACACCTGCTATGCGGCTGATCCAATCAAGAGCGTACACCCGGAGGTTGAATTCCGTCACCCGCTGGCCGGATCCCGCACATTCGAGAGCGCCGGCAAAATTGACGGGCTTGCCGTCATGCACGATGGGCGGTTGGCCCTGGTGGAACATAAGACGGCCGGCTGCGACATCGCCCCCGACAGTGACTATTGGTTACGCCTGCGCGGGAATGCCCAGGTGATGCAGTACGTCCTGGCAGCGCGCGCGCTCGGGTGGGATGTGGCGCTCGTGATCTATGACGTAGCACGCAAACCGGCGATCCGTCAGAAGCAGGGCGAAACGGCGGAGCAGTTCGGCGACCGGCTTGGGGCAGACACCAAGGATCGTCCGGAATTCTATTTCGCCAGGCGCGAAGTGCCGATCCTCGAAGATGACCTGGCCGAATTCGAAGTTCAGCGGCAGGTACTCGCCCGTCAGATCCTCTCCTGCCGCGGTGAGGCGCGCCGTACGAAGCGTCCCGAGCACGGCTGGCCGCGCAATGTCGGGGAAATGACCTGCAAACTCTGTGACTACGCAGGGTTCTGCCTGCAGAACGCGGTGATTGATGCGGAGCATCCGCCAGCGGGGTTTGTGGTTGGGGAGGTGCATGGGGAGTTGAGCCAGTAGGCAGACATCAGACTGCAGACTGCAGACTGCAGACATTAGACCAAATCAGGGGGAAAAGAGGAGAAAGCAACCCTCACCCCCACCCCTTCGACCGGGCTCAGGGCAGGCCCTCTCCCCTCCTCCGCCACAGGCGGATCTGCGACAGGGAGAGGGTGAAGATCGTGAAAACAAGAGAAACCAAGAAAGGAAAGGAAGATATGACGGAGATGAAGTTGGGAAATACAGGCAGGCAGAGGGTGTTGGCGCCACCGGCGGTGCCGATGGCACAGATGAGAAAGGCGGTGCAGTTTGGACAGGTGGCTACAACGAGCGGACACCGGGTGTTGATTTATGGTCCTGGCGGAATCGGCAAGACGACGCTGGCGTCGCAGTTGCCGGGGCCGGTCGCGTTCATCGACCTGGATGAATCGCTGCCGCGCTTGCGGTTGCAGTTGGAGGAATCCGGACGGATGGCAAACATCATGCCGGTGACGGGGATCCACAACTGGCAGACGTTGCGCGATGTGATCCAGGCGGATGGTTGGGAAAAGGTGCAGAGCATCGTGATCGACACCGGGACACGAGCCGAGGAACTGGCCGTGGCGCATACCTTGGAGACCGTCCTGGCAGACGGAAAACGGATAAACAATGTCGAGGGGTACGGGTACGGCAGGGGGTTTGGCTTCGTGTTCGACACGTTCCTCCCCCTGTTGGCCGATCTGGATCGCCACGCGCGGGCCGGTCGGAACGTCGTGCTGGTCTGCCACGATTGCACATCCACTGTGCCGAACCCGGCCGGGGAGGACTGGCTCCGATATGAACCCCGGCTCCAGAGCCCGAACAGTGGGAAGGCCTCCATTCGATTACGTGTCCGGGAATGGGCCGATCACGTTTTGTTTGTCGGGTACGACGTGAGCGTCGGAAAGGATGGCAAGGGGCGTGGGGCCGGGACTCGGACCCTGTATTCGGCGGAAGTGCCGCATTGCATGGCGAAGAGCCGGACGACGC
>JBAWZF010000029.1 GCA_037143175.1 bacterium | reverse complement strand
CCTGTAGCTCAATTGGATAGAGCGTCAGCCTCCGAAGCTGAAGGTTGCTGGTTCGATCCCGGCCAGGTGCACCATGTCTATTTCGGCGAAATGGCGGCAGGGATAGATTCTGAAATGGTCGATAAGGGGATCCACCCCATACCCTCTGGCGCGGAGATATACATCCAATTTTCGTTGGTGACACCCGTGATCACGGAGATGCCCGGCTTCAATGTGAAGAGTTTTTTTGAAGATTCTGAGGGAGTCAAAAACACCTGAATTTCTGCATCTCCCTGAATGGTTAGCAATTTCTCATTCGTTAAATGCAGCCAGATGCGATCCCTGATACTGGGGCTTTTGCCAAAGCCGCTGCGGCTGATGATGTTGGTTTCCCCAGCCTTGGCGACGTTCTGGGTAGGTGAGTATACGGATTGAGCCGGAGTATGCTCTGCGTGGTAGTGGATGGGGAATGGGCCTGCGGTCAGGATTATAAACTGCATTTTGCGAGTATCAAAGAAGCTCAGGGAGCAGGCTGGAATGGCGGTGAGGGTGCTGCTGACCGGGACAATGGTTTGGTTGAAAACTTGCCGGGAGGGGGTGGTCTCACCCGCCACTGCCTTCAATTCATATACCTTAAGTTCAGGGAGAGGTTTTATGCCGGGCTTTAGATAGATATCCGGCAACAAATCCCCCTCGATCGTGAAAACAACTGTAATTAAATCACCCAGGGCAATATTGAGAGGTATTGGATTGACTGAGAAGGCAAACCGCCCAACAAGCCCGGAGAAATCTGTCGGGCGCCCTGCTTCAGGTAGAGGCTGAATGGATAAATTCAAGGCTTCGATGGGGATACTGGCTGGACGCCTTGATTCCTGCATCATGAAAAATGAACGGGTAGTTTGGATGAAGGTTCCATTAAGGCGAGGGGAGAAGACAACCGATCCAGCTTTAGGGGCTCGCGCCCATGCCCGGAATTTCCGGACCTCGTAGGAGAGCCCTTCAAGTGTAACGTGTTCAATAGGAAGTTCCTGAAATGGATAGAGTTGTAATTGGTCAGGAGCAGGAAGCGCGTCAATTGAAATTTGTGGGGCAAGCGTTTCCCCTGTGATGTGGATGGCCAATGTTACCTGAAAGGCTTCGCCTGCATAGATGGTGGCACGATCGGGAGAAAATCGGGCAAAAAGGGGCGCCGCGGCAAAGGAGGGAAGACACATGGCTAAATAGAGCCAGGAAGCGGCCATCGCTTTTCCAAATTTCTGGTCAAATAGGTGCATGTACGGCATAATCTACACTTCATTTCACGGTGTCAATGGGGAGAATTTCGATTATGATTTTGTATGTGATCATGGAAACTGCAGAGAAGTATTTGGCCGGGAACTGGCAGCGCCCGCGATTGACTTTGGAGGAAACGTCTGGCGATTATTGTTTGATGATCCATTATAAGCAATTGAATTTGAAGATGTTGTCGGTGCTCCGCCCCCGTGCGATCGTCTACAGTGGGTCTTCTACCCCTTTTGAAGAGTATGATGTGCGACAAACTCGTAATTATCGGCAGGTTGTGATGACCTCAGCAATCCCTCAGTTGGGGATTTGTGCCGGACAACAATTAGCTGCGGAATTCTTCGGCTGCACTTTGGGAATCATGCACTTGCTCTCTGAGGAAGAGGCCGATCATAATCCAAAATACCATCCTGGTGAATACAAAGAGTGGGGTGTGTACCCTGTCACTATATTGCAAAAAGACCCCCTGTTTGATGGGCTAGGTAAGATCGTCCGGGTTCAGCAGTTTCATCGCAGTGAAATCAAGGGGATTGGGAGCGAGGTCATCATATTGGCCAGCAGTAAAGCGTGTCAGGTGCAGGCCTTCCGACACCGGACTAAGCCCTTCTATGGCGTTCAGTTTCATCCGGAGGAGGCCTGTGAAGGTTATTCCGATGGGTTTAAGATTCTGAGTAATTTCTTTAAATGGGCGGCGGCTCGACAGAAATAACGGATTTGTTATATAAGTTTTGAATGCGTTCATGATGTAAAGTGAAGGAGTGGGTTTGGGCAATGAATGAATCCCTGAAATTAAGGCAAAGTATTGTCGATGTGCGACGGGTAGTCGTAAAGATTGGCAGTCGTGTATTGGTTCAGAAAACAGGCCGACCGGAACATCGTCGAATCCGGGGTTTGGTTGACGAAATGGCGAAACTTCGCCATGCGGGTATCGAGGTTGTCCTCGTGACCTCCGGCGCCATTGGGGCAGGGATGGAGGCCTTAGGGATGGCAACGAGGCCAACCGAATTACCGGATCTGCAAATGGCGGCAGCCGTGGGGCAATGCCGCTTGATGGCAACCTACGATAAATTATTTTCGGCAAAACGCTGTAAAGTGGGGCAGGTTTTACTTACACACGATGATTTTGATCATAAGATCCGCCTCACAAACGCCCGCCGCACGATCGAGAACATGTTGCGGCACAAGGTTATCCCGATTGTGAATGAAAATGACGTTGTGGCCGATGAGGAAATTCGTGCGGACATTAAGCTAGGGGACAACGATTTCCTGGCCTCTCTGGTGGTGCGTATGATCCGTGCCGATCTGTTGATCATCTTGAGCACGGTGGATGGATTGCGTGCGCCTGGAGCCAATGGGGGAACCCGGCGGGTACCCTGTCTTGAAAAAGTTGACAAGAACACCCTGGCGCTGGTGACGGGGCAGAAAAATGCGCTTTCAAAGGGGGGCATGGGTTCCAAGCTTCGGGCAGCCAAGCTGGCAGCTCAGGCGGGATGCCATGTTGTGATTGCTGATGGCCGGAAATTGGGTAACATTACCCGAGTCGTGCAAGGGGCGGACGTCGGTACTTTTGTGGTGGCATCATTGTAAGCATTGAGAAGGCAGGATTTATGGGACTTCATGAAGAAATGGTGGCGATGGGCCAACAAGCAGTAATTGCGTCCAGAGGGTTGGCCAGGCTGTCTGCCAGGAAGAAGACGGCGATTCTACTGGCTATGGCCGATGAAGTTGAAGCTCAACGTGAGTCCATTAAAAGGGCGAATGCCCTTGATGTGGAGGCCGCCAAGGCCAATGGGATGGCTGCGGCCATGATAGACCGACTCTCTCTATCTGATTCCCGTATCAATAACATGGCGAGGGGGTTACGTGAAGTGGCGGGCCTTAAGGATCCCGTAGGCGCGGTAATCAGTCGGTGGATTCGTCCGAACGGTTTGGAAATCGTCAAAGTCAGGGTTCCTATTGGAGTGATTGCCATCATTTATGAGGCTCGCCCGAATGTGACCTCTGATGCGGCTGGGTTGTGTTTCAAAACATCCAATGCGGTTATTTTGCGGGGGGGGAAAGAGTCCATTCAATCCAATGGGGCTATTGTGCAGGCTTTAAAAGCGGGTGGGAGTAAAGCCGGCCTTCCTGAAAATGCGATTCAATGGGTCTCGACTACTGATCGGGATGCCGTTCGGGAATTGGTCCAGTTGGAGGGTATGGTGGATCTGGCTATTCCGCGTGGTGGGGAAAGCCTGATTCGTGCCGTAGTTGAGCAGGCCCGTATTCCGGTGATCAAACACTACAAAGGGGTATGCCATACCTTCATAGACGAAACAGCCGACTTGGAAAAGGCCTTGAAAATCTGCGAAAATGCCAAGTGTCAGCGACCGGGCGTGTGTAACGCGATGGAAACACTCCTGGTTCATGAGGCGGTTGCGGCGAAGTTTCTGCCCATCATTGCCCAACGGCTTGGTGTTGAATTGAACGTTGAGCTTCGTGGTGATGAGGCAGCTCGTGCCATCGTGCCGACCATGAAGCCGGCGATAGAGGAGGACTGGTATGCAGAATATCTGGACCTCATTCTTGCCGTCAAAGTGGTCCCCTCTGTGACGGCGGCAATTGAGCACATTAATAAATACGGTTCCAACCACTCCGATGCCATCATTTCTGAATGTGAGGACGCCCAGAAAGAATTCACCCATGATGTGGGGTCCGCCGTGGTTTATGTCAATGCATCCACCCGCTTCACAGATGGCTCCGAATTTGGCATGGGAGCGGAAATCGGGATCAGTACCGACAAGCTTCACTGTCGTGGTCCGATGGGGCTTGAGGAGTTGACAACCTATAAATATGTCATTACCGGGGATGGCCAAGTCAGGGAGTGATAATTCCCGTTCTTCATGTTTACGTTATTTGCGGGAAACCAGACTCCCTGAATCGGGCCTGCTGGACCAAGTGGGCCTGTCCATTAGAACCCTAATCCGTTCCTGAACGAGGAGCGCTCGTTGATGCGAAAGCGGTATGGCCTCCGCTGCTTTGGGATCGTAAAGCTTTTTTAACAGTGAGGTATTACAGAAGTCAGACTTCGGGTTGTCGCGCCACATGGTGATATAGGCCAGATATTTCCCATACTCCACATCAATGGCGGTTGGTGGCATGGTGTTGACATCATCCACGATGGCGGCGAGGCGAGGAGCGGAAACTTTGGGATGCTGAGCAATCCTGCGTGAACAATCCAATGCATTTTTCTGTGAATTGAGAATATGAGTGGTTCGGGTTACATTCATCCCTTTCCATCCTGCGTTCAGCCAGGCAAACGTTGCAACCGCGGTTTCATTGGAGTTCAACGCAATATAGATGCTGAGCGTCGTGGAATGGCTAATTTGAGAGAGCATCCATGTCATACCCGGTACATTCAGTCCTGGCTTTTCACTATAATAAAATAAGGCCTGGTCAAGGGGCCCAACCAGAATTCCGCGATTGCTGAATGATGAGGGAGCGAGGGTCTCAGCGCAGGAGAATAAAACGTCTCGTGTGTCGACTTTGCACCGGAGGAACACTCGCGAATTAGTATAGGAAAAATAACAACCCGATTCCGGGTTGGGCGTGATTTCCTCCATACCGGTTATCCGGTCTGTCACATACTGCAAGGTCCCCGTTGGCCCAGCGCCTATGCATGCATAGGCGCGCTGCATATCGTTACTATTCAGGCATGCCGAGAAACGTAGTGCTACCGGGAATACGGCATAGTCGGGAATTCCTGGATGAAAATTCAGGGCTAGATATTGTGACAATGGAACCCTGACTTTCATGATATACGCAGAGCCTGCTGCCCCGTTCAACTGAGGAAGTTCCCATCCGCTGTCTGTGAGACAGGCTTGGCGCACAAAATCCACCAATGGTTTCACTGTGTCTGGGGAGAAGTTGGTGCAGGGGGATAGGGCGAAGGCAAGCATGGAATCCACGGACCCCTGAGCTTCTGGCGGGAAAGGTCGAATGGCCGTAATGATTTCTTGCGAAGTAGTAACGGGCTCCTCTCCAGAGGCTCCTGCGGCTGCCGCGAGAAAGATCAGTAATCCGGTAAATGAGCGGAGTGAGTGGATGAAGGCTTTTTTTATCATGAATTTATCAAACCTTACCTTTGATTCCAGCGGTTTCTGTTGCGGTGCTGGTAGCATCATCCAAGTGGCCTTCTCTTAGATATTTGCGTGTTTCGCTGGCAATCACACCGGAAAGCAGGAGTAGGGAAATCAAGTTTGGAATGGCCATCATGGCGTTGGCCATATCGGAAAAATCCCACACAAATTGGAGGGATAATACAGATCCGGCATAGACTGCAAGTACCCATAAAATCCGGTAGGGTAGGATTGTTTTTTTGCCCCAAAGATATTCAGCACATCGTTCCCCGTAATATGACCAGCCTAAAATGGTGGAAAAGACAAACGTGAGAAGTCCCACCGTTAGTACGATAGGGCCAATGCCAGGTAAAGACTCGAAGGCGGCTTTAGTCAAGGCCCCGCCTTTGAGTCCGGATAGTGCCACAGGGGATTTCATTACACTGGTGACGATCACCAGTCCTGTTATCGCACAGATTACTACTGTGTCCCAGAACGTTCCCGTGGATGAAACCAAAGCCTGTCGCACAGGATTACGGGACTGTGCAGCGGCCGCCGCAATGGGTGCGGATCCCATACCGGATTCATTTGAAAACAGGCCCCTTGCAACACCAAAGCGTGCGGCCATAACGATCGTAGCCCCCACAAATCCACCCCCTGCGGCGGTGGTGGAAAAGGCAGAATCCACAATCAGTTTTAGTGCAGGGAAAATGAAGGCGGAATTGGCATATAGGATCAGTGAACAGCCGACAACATAAAAGATGGCCATAAAAGGAACTAAAAATTCACAACAAATCGAGATAGACCGGATACCGCCGAGAATGACCAGAGCGGTCAGAGCACTAAGAATTAACCCAACCACATGGGGCGGGGTATGCAACGTTTCTTGTGCCAATGAGGCAATCGAGTTAGCTTGAACCATATTGCCGATGCCAAATGAGGCAACCACGGTGAAAAAGGCAAATAATAGACCCAGCCACTTAAGGCCGAGCCCTTTTTCGAGCGCATACATCGGTCCCCCCAGCATGGAACCATCTGCTGTCTGGACCCGGTATTTGACAGCCAGCAGCGCTTCTGAGTATTTGGTCGCCATTCCCAGGACCCCCGTGAGCCACATCCATAATACGGCGCCGGGACCGCCCAAAGCCACTGCCGTGGCAACGCCTACGATATTACCCGTTCCGATGGTGGCCGCGAGAGCCGTGGTCAAAGCTGCATAGGGTGATATGTCGCCAATGGCATTCTTTTCTTTCGTCACTGACAGCTTCAGGGCCTTGACCAGATGTCTTTGCATAAACCCTGTACGGAGGGTTAAAAAGATGTGGGTTCCGAAAAGTAAAATCAGCATGGGGGGGCCCCATAGAAAGCCGTTAGCTTCGATAATCCAATGGTGAATTGTATCAATCATCAGGTTGAAGTTCCTTTAAGCGGGGTGAGTACGGCGGGGTTTTTACGCATGTCATTTTCCAGCAGTGCGGCAAGACGTTGATAAATGGGGCCAGGTTTACCTGTCCCAATCGGGCGTCCATCAAACTCCACGCCCGCCACCACATTCAGGGTGGTGCCAGCAATGATCAGTTCGCGGGCGGAAAAAATATCCGTCAGGGTGATGTCAGCCAATCCCGAATAGCTCAGAAGGCCGTCACGAACGAGTTCTTGCGAAAGCGCCATAGTCCTGAGCATGGTGGTGCCTGTGAGAATGCGGTCAAGATTGGGGAACAGCAGGCGGTTGTCATACGAGACGATGCCCATGTTTTCAGTGGCGCCTTCTGTGAGAAATCCACGTTCATCAAACCCCATTGAAAAATCGAATTTCCGGTCCACGGCCTCCTTTTTCATCAGCACATTGGGCGCATAGTTGCAGTTTTTGATTTTAGCCATATCGGCCGATTTGGCGGGGATGGCACTCGTGCAGAGCCGGGCTCCTTCGGGATGAAGAGTCATGAACGGCGTCCCGAGTGCGGTGATTACGACATAGAGTTGGGCGGACGGGCATTCATAGGGATTGACCCCAAAGCCGCCTGGTCCGCGAGAGACATAAATCCGGATCATACTGGTGGGCTGACTGGCAACCAGGGCGGTTTCAATGAGAATCTGTTTTAATTCAGTTAAACTGACGGGTAAATTTAACGCAATTCCACGTGCCGAGTTGACGAGACGATCCAAATGGGCGTTCAGGTTATAAATGTTCCCGTCAACGGATTTCAGTGCCTCGAAAACGCCGTCCCCCCGATGAACCATGTGGTCGTCAATGGGGATCAGCATCAGGCGGGGATCCGTCACAATACCGCCGTAAACGCTGGAATACATGGCATAATAGGTGTTCTGGTAGGGGCGTCGCAGGGACTCCGCAAGCGCGGGCCAGTCAGAGAGTTCAAAACGTTTCATGGCAGGATCATAACAGGCCGTTTAGTAGTGGACAATAGCGAGATGGGATTTCAGCGTCGTCGATAGGCCATCGGGGTGAGACCGCAGAATCGCCGGAAACAGCGGTTGAAATGGCTCAGGTCGTTGAACCCGCAATCAGTCGAGATTTGAATGATCTTTTCGCCCGATTGCCCATTCTGGAATGGGCGTCCTGGTGGGATTTGACTATCCGACGCTGGGAAGGCGAAGGGCTACCTGTCGGATTGGATCGGCAGGGGATCTATCGCTATTTCGGGATGGACGTCAACTATCAGGACTGGATCGCGCCGCACAAGTGGCGTTGCCCCCAACCAGCGTTACATGGTGCCCCGGTTGTGCAGACAGCCGACGAGTACGAGGCGTTACGCCCCTTGCTTTATCCCAAGACCGGCCCTCTGATCGATGTGGCACGGTGGGAGGATTGGGCCCGGCGTCAACGGAAGGATGGGGATATCCTCTGGTTTACTCTGGAAGGATTTTTCTGGTATCCGCGCACCTTGATGGGCATTGAGCCCCATCTCTATGCATTCTATGATCAGCCCGAATTGATGCATAGGATGAATGAGGATCTTGTCGCCTTTAATCTCCGGGTAATCGATGAGATCTGCGCCATCTGCCGGCCGGATTTCATGACGTTTGCCGAAGTCCTGAGCTACAACAATGGGCCCATGCTTTCGGAGGAGCAGTTTGATGAATTCCTGCTCCCGTCCTATCAGCACGTTGTGCCCCGCTTAAAGGGATATGGTGTGCGGGTGATTGTTGATTCTGATGGGAACATCACGAAGCCTGCCCCATGGTTTGACCGGGCTGGCATCGAAGGGATTCTTCCCTTGGAACGGCAGGCCGGGGTCGATCTCAACATCCTGCGTGAACGCCACCCGAAGCAACTGTATGTGGGTGCCTTCGACAAGATGGTGATGCATCATGGCGAGGCGGCCCTGCGAGCAGAGTTTGAACGGCTGATGCCTGTAGCGCGCCAGGGAGGGTTTGTGATCTCCGTGGACCATCAGACGCCGCCTGCCGTGTCCTTGGAGGACTATCGCTTATTCCTGCGCCTCTTTAATGAATATGCGATGCAGGTCTGAAGTCCCCCGCGAATCTCGCATTGCAGGTAAGCGCGATTGTGGGGAGAAAACGGACCTTTTCAGCAAATCGTCCATTCTGGTCGCGCAAGGAGCCATGAGAGCAATGCTGATTTACCAGTTCCCTCTCTGGTGGAATTCTGACACTATTATCAAAAGATTTTAAGGGATGATGAATCGGGAAAATTGAATCCATGTGTGACTGCTTCTTCGCAGGGAGGGTATTATGGCTAAATATCATTTAATCGCGTGTCATGTGTTGTGGCGGGAATTGTGCTATTTTGCATCCTTGTCGCCGCATTACTTCACGTTCAATTTTATCAAGCAGGGCCTGCACAATACGCCGGAGTTATTGAAGGTTCAGCTTCAGGCTGCGGTGGATGAGGCGCCAGACGAGTGTGACGCTATTTTGCTGGGATATGGCTTGTGCAGTAATGGAGCGGCGGGAGTGGTTTCCCGCACGAAGAAGATGGTTATACCTAAGGCGCATGACTGTATTACGCTTTTTCTGGGAACCAAGGAGCGGTATCGGACGTATTTTGACGCTCATCCGGGAACCTACTGGTATACGCCTGGTTGGGTCGAATGTTCGGTGCAACCCGGGAAGGGGCGCTACGATCTGCTGCGCAAGGAGTATGTTGAGAAGTATGGGGAGGAAAATGCCGATTATCTGATGGAGATGGAACAGAACTGGATGAAGGAGTATAACAACGCCGCCTATGTTGATCTTGGGGTTGGGGATACGACCCGGCATAAGCAATTCACCCATGAATGCGCCCAGTGGCTGGGGTGGAAGTGCGACGAACTCTCAGGTGATGCCTCCCTGATTAAAGATTTTGTGTGTGGCCAATGGGATGCCGATCGATTTCTGGTTGTGGAGCCGGGGCAGGCCATCATGCCTTCACATGATGAACAAGTATTGAAAACAAATTGAATTTAAGAGGAAGCAATTCATGAAAACAATTTTAAGTGGCTTGATGGGCGTTGTATTGGTGCTGGGGAGTGGCTGTGTGACGCTGGTGGATCAGAATACGGTGGCGCAGCAACAGGCTGACATGGAGAAGCTGCAAGAGAATGTGCAACGCATTCAGGAGAAAATTAACGGACTGGAGTTGGAACAGCAGAACCTTCAGCGCGACCTCGGTTCCATGAAAGGGGCGCCCAAGGAAGACATGCTTGTCCGAAACAGATTGGATACTTTGGAACGTCAGGTGCAGTCTTTAGCGGCAGGCCGTGATGCGGATCGCAAACAGATCGTCAATCAGGTGGCCTCCATTGTGGGGTCATCTGGCAGTGGCTCGTCAGGCCGGTCGTCCTCCGGGCGAAGTGGCGGTTCTCAGTCCGGAGTTGAGCATGTGGTTGAATCCGGCCAGACCTTGTCGGCCATAGCCGTGGCTTACAAGGTGAGCGCCAGTTCCATCAAAAAAGCCAATTCCCTAAAATCCGACACCTTGCGTGCCGGGCAGAAACTGTTTATTCCCAAGTGAACCCTCGCGTCCTCAACTAATGGGCCTGAGCAGCACTGTGAACTCCATGGGCTTGGGCTGAATCAGATATTGAGGCAGGGGCATGGGGCCACAGCTTTGGCTGCCCAAGCCTGCCTGGACATGATCCAGATGTACGACAGTTTGAGGAATCCTCGTGAGTTCGTGAGCGTGTTTGCTTCTGGAGAGATCCTTGATCGAATAATGAAGCGCGCTCACGTTAAGTAATTGATCCCCCATGATTAACAGGCCGGTTTTACGGCGGTTGGTGAGTGCCAACCAGCGTACATCCGTCTTGTTGCCATTCTCCTGCGGTCGGACATAAGGCACGTATTGTTCGTCAACTGTTCCCGAATAAATCCCCACCGGTGCGCTTTCCTTGCGATCCGCATAACTTTCGTGCGGCCCACGGCCGTACCAGGCCACCTGCTCGAACCCGGCGGGCATCATCAACTCTAGTCCAAAGCGGGGAAGGGGGGGGAGATCCTTTGCCACCGGGCTGATGCTGGTCGTGAGGGTTACATCACCGGAGCCTTGAATGGTGGTGGTTTGGTTAAGGCGGAAACGAGGCGAGAGTTGATAGCCCGCCAATACACTCTGAACCTTGATCTCCACGGCCGTATTCTTGAGGAGGCGGGTTTTGATGCTTTCGATGCGTGGAACCATCCGGTTATAACCCGCGTTTCTCCATCCAATGGCTTGATGAACATCATTATCAGTGGGGGGGCGCCATAACTGGACCTTAGGTCCCTCCTCGATGAGCTGCTGGTGTCCCCAGCGCCAATCAAGGATGGCTCCACTAAACCTGTCCACCACGATTTTAAACGCTTTACCTTGGACGACGATTCCTGCTGGAGATTCGGTCATTTTGACCAGGGCATCAGGACGCGCCTCAGTTGCAAGCCACTCCTGTGTTTTCGCTGGCAATTCGATTTGGGCGGATGCCAGTTCGTACCCGGCCGGAGCCCAGCTTGCTACCTGCTTCAAAGTGAAATTGAAGGTGACGTGCGCCTCGCCCCCTGCGGCAATGGCGGATGGCTTAACCGGCAGCGTTATGGCCATGCTTTTCCCGGCGGATACATCCAGCGGGGGAAGCTTGCCTTGTTTTGCAATATTTCCATTGCGGGAAACGGTCCAAGTTCCTGCAAGATAGGAAAGATTGCGGAAGGCATTACGATTAGTAACTTTGAACTTGCCCGCCTTCGCATCCACTGCCTCTACTTTTACTGGTGCCAGAATATGTTTCAGTTCTACCAGTGCTGTATGGGGCGTGCGGTCGGGTGCGATCAACCCATCGATACAGAAATTGCCGTCATTGGGCATATCCCCGAAGTCTCCGCCATAGGCGAACCATTCAATACCTTCCGGCGTTTTCATGCGTATTCCATGGTCCATCCATTCCCAGACGCAACCCCCAACCAGGCGCGGGTATTTGCGGATGGTTTCCCAATATTCCTTCAGACTGCCGGGACCCTGGCCCATGGCATGTGCATATTCGCAGAGGATGAACGGCTTGGGATCTTCCTTTTGTCCCTCCTGGATGAGGGTTGGCACATCGGTGTACATCCGGCTTACCAGATCGGTGCATTCCGCCTTCTCGTCCCTTTCGTAGTGGATGGGCCGCGAGGGATCACGCTGACGGATCCATTCTGCCATGGCGACATGATTGGGGCCGAAGCCGGATTCGTTACCGAGTGACCACATGATTACACAGGCATGGTTTTTATCCCGTTCCACCAATCGCACGGCGCGGTCTACAAAGGACTCCCTCCACATTTCCACGCGCGCGGGAATGTCCGGTGCATCATAGCCAAACCCATGGGTTTCCAGATCTGCTTCATCAATCACATACATCCCGTACTTGTCGCACAATTCAAGCCAGTGGGGGTCATTGGGATAATGCGAGGTGCGAACGGTGTTGATGTTATGGCGTTTCATCAGGGTTATATCCTGAAGCATGTTGTCATGTGTGACCGCATGGCCTGTGTCAGGGTTGGTATCGTGCCGGTTAACCCCCTGGATTTTAATGGAGACACCGTTGATCCAAAGTTGTTGCGCCTTGATTTCAATCTGACGGAAGCCGATCTGTTGGCGGGTGGTTTCCAGAACTGCCCCATGAGCATCGCGCAGCGTCAGGAATAAGGTGTACAATTCCGGGGTTTCCGCTGTCCATTTTTTGGGGGCGGTTACGGGGGCGCAGAACGGTAATACCGCACTTGATTTCGGCTTGATAAGGACATTGTCCGCGACAGTCTCATCCAAAATCGTTTTCCCCTCATTGTCCACCAGTGCGGCCTTGACACTATATTTTCCGGTGGCCGTGGAGATTAAACTGCGGAGGGTTACATCCAATTCCAGCATGGCGTTTTTGTGGCGTTTGTCGAAAGGCGTGCGAACGAAAACATCGTGGATATGGACGGTGGGGACGGACAGAAGATAAACATCCCGGAAGATGCCGGAAAGTCTCCAGCAGTCTTGATCTTCCAGATAGCTGCCGTCGCACCACTTCAGCACCTTGACGGCTAGGGTATTTTGGCCGGCGTTGAGGAAGGGGGTGATATCAAATTCCGCCGGCATACGGCTTCCCTTACTAAAACCGATCGGGTGTCCGTTGATCCAGGCATAAAACGCCGAATCCACGCCCTGGAAAACAATAAACGTTTTACGGTTTTCCCATTTAGCGGGGACCGTGAACTTCTGGCGATAGCAGCCGGTGGGGTTTTCGTTCGGTACAAACGGCGGGTCAATGGGGTAGGGGTAATTCACATTGGTGTAAACCGGCTTATCGTACCCATGCATTTGCCAGTTGGAGGGCACCGGGATGGATTTCCAGGTGGAGTCATTGAAGTTCGGGTTTTCGAACCCGTTAGGGGTAAGCTCCGGGCGTGTGACGTAGTGAAATTGCCAGTCGCCATTCAGCAGGGAGAAGAACGGCGAGTTGAGCCGATCCCCAGAGCGTGCATTGCTTTCATCTGCGAAGGGAATCAAAGTGGCGCGGGCGGTCTCGCGATTCCGATGAAGTAGTTGCAGGTTTTCCCAGTCGCGGACAGATGTTTTCAATTGCTTAGCCATGATGGTACTCCTTTAAATAACATTGAAACCTATCGCATAGAGGTCTTGAAGTCCATATCAGGGGTGGTATTGTGCATATCATATTTGGTATGGAGCAGTCATGAATAGAGATGTTGTCCGTCTACCGGAGCGTTATTACCGGAATGAGATAGTTCATCGAGCAATGCGAGGGAACGATCCTGAGGGAACCACGCTGGGTTGTGGATTTATGATGAAGTTGGATGGGCGCGGGCAACATCGAAATTTTGTTTTCCCACAATATAGCGGGGTTCTGGTTTTGCGGGGGGAAGGGACATATATTGATTGGGCCGGGCGGGAGTACTCCACTTTCCCCGGGTGCTTCTTTCAGAGACTGCCGGGACGGACCCACAGTACGATTCATCCCGACACCGCAGTCTGGGCCGAGTGTTATGTCAATATCAGTCAGGCGTTTTGTGAAACGCTGGCTGAAATGAACAGCCTTGATGTGAATAAACCTGTGTTGGTGCCCGGCTTGAGTCTGGCTCTGGTGGAGCGGTTTGACTCCTTGCTTCATGATCTCCGTAACGCGCCTCCAATTGAATTGCCTCGGATGCTGGCGTTGGCACATGCGTTGATTGCCGATATCTATGCCTTGGACCGACACCGAAGCAGGCCGAATCCCTACGCTCAGGCGCTTGATGAGGCCGCACGTGCGCTGGCGGCCGACGCCTCTCGGCGGATCAAACTTCCGGCATTAGCCGCACAATTGGGCCTTGGGTATGAGGTGTTCCGTAAAGCGTTTCATGACAGGTTTGGTATGGCCCCGGGCGACTACAGCATCCGGCGCCGTATGGAGCGGGCGCGGTCTATGTTGACTCAGGGGGATGTGACCGTCAAAGAGGTGGCCTTTGCCCTCGGCTATCCTAACGAGTTCGCTTTTTCGCGCCAGTTTAGTCGCGTATATGGTGCCCCCCCCTCCCGCTTTCGAGGAATGCCGTAGGAATGATTCTGGATGCGAACCTCCGTCGCCGTGTCCACGAAACTGGCGGCTTCGTCCTTGAAGTTATTGACACTATGCAATCTGCACAGGAAGATGAAGCAAATATATAAATCACGGGGTATGGATGAATACAAAAAAGTTGTTCGCAAGACGCAATCTTCTAATGGGGTTGATTCCGGTTGTGTGTGTGTGCTCTGAGGCAGGTCAGGTTCAACCGGAGGGGCAAACCAATCACCCCGGTGTTGTTTGTATGGATTCGAACTTTGATTTTGGGGTTGTGTATCCTGAAGCGGTGGTGAAACACAGTTATGTAATGACCAATCAGGGCGGGCGTGTGGTGAAAATAATCGCTGTGCGTCCCAGTTGCGGTTGTACCACGGCCCAGGTGGCTACGAATGAATTGGCCCCGGGACTGGCAACCACGGTGGATGTGGTGCTTGATTTTAAAGGACGGCGTGGGCGTCAGAATAAGTCGATTTATGTTGAGACCGATGATTCTGAGAATCGAATCGTGCGGCTGGGATTCAATGGCGTGGTGATGGTGCCAATAGAGGCTCAGCCAGAGGGGGTCCATTTCGGAACGATTAGTTCGGAAGGCCTGCTTGAACGTGAGGTGTTGCTGACGGCCGTATCGACCAATACCTTTAAAGTACTTTCGGTGAAATCCGCTTCCCCTCAAGTGACCGTTTCGTTTGAGCCGCGTGAGGCGGGAAAACAGTATCTTCTCAGGATTGCTTGTCCTGGTGCCCGAAAGTTGGGGACTTTTATGACGGCAGTGGAAGTGGAGACCGATCATCCGCAGATGAAAATGCTATCCATTCCTGTCGCTGGTTTTGTGGCGGGAGATATTGTGCCTGCGCCGGCCGAGTTGTTGTTGTTTCCCTCCGCCACAAACGAGCCCAAAACGGTTTGGGTCAGCCTCTGGTCCCCGGCAGGTAAACCTTTTAAAGTCACGAAGGTGGAACTGCCCGGGGAGGGTATGACCAACGCGGTTATCTCCGTGAAGCCAGATCGGTGTCGCTTGGAAATCAAAACTTGGGGTTCTCTGATGGGTCTGGATGGGAAGTCGATCCGCATTGAAACGGATTTGGACTCCCTGAAGGAACTCTCGATTCCGCTCAAAGTCATGGCGGTCCGATAGGGGTACATCAAAGACAACCCCATTTGAACCCTTGAGAACTAATTTCCCTTTACGGATGGCCGGGCTGCTTCTAAGCTTGCAGGAATTACGGCAAGGGTATCACGATGAATTCTGAAAATGGGCATGTGTTGGTTTTGGGCTGTGATGAGGCCGAGTCTGAGCTGGTTCAACTGCTGGCTTCCTATGGCTTTAAACTTCGCCTAGTGAAGTCATCTGAAGAACTTTTGTACGTTGCCAAAAGTATTTCGCCCGATGTCATTCTGGTTAATGTTGTGCCCGACCGAGTCAGTTTCGAGGTGTGTCGCACTCTTAAAAATGACCCTCTAACCGCGTTGATCAGTCTTTTGGTTATTTCGCCTGTTAGTGACCAGGCCGAGAGATCGAGAGCGATCCAGTGTGGTGCAGACGACTATATCACCCGGCCATTTGACAGTGATGAATTGGCGATCCGGTTGCGTAACGCTGTGGTGAGAACCCGGCAGGCTTGCGAATTAAAGCAGGATGCGGCCCGGATTCAGCAACTGGAAGAGGTTCGTTCTGAATTGACCCAACTCGTGGTTCGCGAGATGAAAACACCCCTGACTGGTTTGGCCGATCTTCTCGAGATGGCAGGGGGTGGAACCCCAAAACATTTTAAGGCCGATGCGTCCAAGTTTGTCAATGAAGCGCTCGGTGCAACAGAGACGCTTGAGGAATTGATCGAATTTTTGATGAGTGTGCGTAAAATGACGGCCGGGGAGGAGTTGCCTGATAAACATCCGTGCGATATTTTGCTGTTATCGCGTTATATTGCAGAGGCTCTGTCTGAATCTGCTCAGGCGGTGGGGATGACATTGACCGTGGAAGGCGATGGCGCGACAGTGCTGTGCGATAAACCCCAGATGACCCGTGTGATCCGGCATCTCATTCGAATTGCAATCAAAGCAAAACCTTCGGAAAAAACGGTGAAGATACGCATTGAAAAGCTGGCGGGGAGGATCAAATTGATGGTCCTCTGCGGAGGGGGGCCTACTGCTCCGGCGGTGGAAACGGACGGGCTTGGCCTCACCTATTGCCGGTTGGTATCAGCGGCACATGGCGGCGATTTCCGGGTGCCATTAATGAATGGTGATCCAGCGTTTTTGTATGTGGTGTTGCCTGAGGCTGTCGGAATAAAGCCGACGTCCGGGCTCATTGACGCCTCGGCTTCAATTCCGATAGAGCGGTCTCGCCGATATCTGGGCGCGTTTACCTCGAAACCCGCTGATCGAAAAAAAAGATCCCTGCTGTCCCTGGGGACACGGCAGCAATTTGTTGTCGCGGTTGCGTTGATGGCGGTGATTCCCTTGTTGGCATTTGCGTATGTGCTGGGAGATGCCATTATGACCCGCACATTGGATTTGGAGACCTTATACTTTCTTCTGCCTTCCATTGTGACGCTGATGGCTTTAGGCGTGATGTTATTGGCGCGCCACACGATTGAGGTCAGCCGGTTGAGGCAATATCTTGAGGAAATATCGCGCGGGGATGCTCCGACGGTAACAGCGGGTCATTCCAGTGAGGATTTTGCCGCTATACAACGCTCGCTCGGAGCTGTGCTTAATCAAGGGACCGAAAAGGTTAAGATCCTTGAAGCCCGGTCAAAAGCCTTGGTTCAAGCTGAACAACAACGTGTGATGGTGGAAACGGTAGGCGCGGCCTGTCATCATCTGGGCCAGCCGGCGACCATTATCCGAGGGTATCTGGATCTTATGAAACGCGCTGAGGTTTCGCCAGAGATGAGAGCCATGATTCAGGAATGTCAGGCGGCGACCGAAGATGTTGCGACTGTCTTGCACCGCTTACAGGGTGTAGGCCAGTACGAAACTGAGCCCTATCTGACGGCAAGTGAGGAACGAGCCGGACGTTTCGATGAACGGATTCTGAAAATTTAAGAGGTTTGGCCTTGTCGCAAAGCGACAGGTTTCCCCAGGATTTCATTGGCAATGATGAATTTTCGCAGGGTTGTGGGGTTATGTAACTCGGGCATAGCCGATGTACAGCGGGTGGGTTTGTTCCATCCTTGTGTAAGGGCTGGCTGCACGACCGTTGCCTGAAAGGCCGTGACAGATTCGAGCATCTGATTTTCTCCACGAATCTGTGAAGACAGGGTCTCCATTTGCGGCTCATGACTGCGACGAACCGATTTCTCCCTGTGTGTTTTTTGGTGGAGCGGGGGCGGAGCAACAGGGCGCTGTGGTGGAGCCGGGGGCTTTACCTTCTCTTCCAGTCCCTCAAAAAACTTGCGCAACTCATCCTGGGGATCAAGAGGGGGGCTGGATTCTGAGGGCGATCCCTCCTGGCGGGAGGGGTCACCTTTCTTTCTTCCGAAAATCTGGGCAAGAATCCACCCGATCACAGCGATGATGCCTATGATCACATCCATATCCGAGGCGGCTATCAAAAACAGATTCATGTTGCCCTGCCAGCAGATGGTTTACAGTTGAACGGGTTTCTGTTGCTGGTCATGAGGCTCGCCAGCGATGGTTTTACGCATATCGGTGTCGGATTGGATATTCTGCATCCGGTAGAAGTCCATGACGCCGAGGTTACCCTTGCGGAAAGCTTCGGCCATGGCGCGGGGAACTTCTGCTTGAGCCTCAACCACGCGAGCCTGCATCTCTTGAACCAGGGCGCGCATTTCCTGCTCCCGGGCGACCGCCATGGCGCGTCGGCCTTCGGCTTCAGCTTGACGCAATTTTTTGTCGGCCTCGGCTCGTTCGGTTTCCAGCATGGCGCCAACATTGGCGACATCCTTGGCCCCCGTGCCCGCTACGCTGATGTCCGCGATATCGATCGACACGATTTCAAAGGCCGTTTGTGAGTCCAGCCCGCTCGCAAGCACCCGGCGGCTAATGGCATCCGGATTTTCCAGTACCGCCTTATAGGTGGCAGAAGATCCGATTGCGCTGACGATTCCCTGTCCTACACGGGCAATGATTGTGTCTTCGCCGGCACCACCGACAAGTTGGTTCAGGTTCGTACGTACGGTGACACGGGCCTTGACGAGCATGCGGATACCATCGCGAGCCACAGCATCAAGCATGGAAACCTGGCTCTTCTGCGGATCGGGGCAGTCAATGACCTTCGGAATGACGCTGGTACGTACGGCTTCCTGAACATCACGTCCAGCGAGGTTGATGGCGGCCGCCTGTTGGAAGGTCAGGTCGATGCCGGCCTTGTCAGCGGCAATCAGCCCGTTGACGACATTAATGACGTCACCACCAGCAAGATAATGCGCTTCAATCAGGTCGGATGACAATGTCAGTCCGGCTTTGATTACCCGGATACGGGCATCCACGATGAGTGTGGGTGGGACGTGCCGGAGTTTCATCCCGACAAGGGTCAGCATCGGTACCCGGGCACCGGACATGAGGGCTCGCACCCAGACCTTGATGAAATAGAAAAACACCCCAAGCATAATGAGGGCGATAACTGCAATTAATATGACGATGATTCCGGCTACGTTTTGCATAACATTTCCTTTCGATTTCTATTTTCCTTAACTGAACTTTTCCAAAATAAATCAAATCCCATTCTGCGGTCAGGCGCCGGTAATCGGAGGCGGTTTGGTTTCCCCTCCCACGGGACAGGATACCAGAACAGGCGTTCGGCGATCCAGTATGGCGCTTACCAACGCGCCCATTCCCGAGAGAGTAATAGCGAACCAGAACACAATGTCAAAGGGAAACGGCAGGTTGGTGGCGGCGTAAAGGGCAAGAAGCCCGAGTGCCATGACGGGAAAAAGAAGATTTGGGGGAACGGGTGCATTTTTCCGGATAATGAGATGTCCCATGAACAGGCCCACGATAATTTTACTGACATAGAGCAGGATTGTATAGGCGAGGATCAGAATGACGCTAAGCGGTATGCCAGCTACGGTAAAAATCAGAAAAACGGCAATCAGTGGCACGAGGGCAAATGCGATGAACCCAAACAAAATGCAGCGCCAGAAGGATTCTGACAACTTGTGTACGCTGAGAGCGGTAATTCCAGGCATCAGCGAAACAAACGCCATGCCGACCATGATGGCTCCGCAAAGGAGCGTCAATTGGAGCATCAGGGTGGAAGAAGGCGGGGTGGGGGTCGGTAGGTAGGCTTCCTGCTTGATCATTTTCCCTTCGAGCAAAACACCGGAATCGAGGACGAGATCCCCCTCCATTTGATAGTAAAAATTCCCCCTGATTTCGGTGCCGGGCATGACCGTGATTTCATTGGCTGTGACATGCAGATCACCCTCAAATTTGCCGGTCAGGGTCACCTTGGTTCCATAGGCGCTGGTACCTCCTTTAATGGTTCCGTTTAAGATGATGTCTTGTCCTGCCAGAAGAGCACTTCCCCATACTTTTGAATTCTCTCCAAGACTGATTGTGGGGGCGAAGGCCATCAGATTATGTCCCACGTCGCTGGTGATGATGATGGTTTTGACGGCGGCAAGACGGGCATTATTGGATACCATTCCGGAGAGTTCGACAGTCTCGCCAAATCCCCAGATGTCAGCATGGAAGCGGCCCGGAAGGCGGAGCGTGGGGGGGTTTGTCGCGGTATTCTGGCCCATGCTGTCAGCCAGAATAAAGCAGTCTTCATCCGCTATCCCGGCCAGCGTGATGGTGCGCGCCTGCATCCAGAGTTCATTGGTCAGGGTCTGGTTCGCTGACAGCGTGTACGTATTGGCCGTCCGGAAATCAATGGCGACACTTGGCAAGGTGATGAAGATCAAAGGGAGGATTACGAGAAATCGGAAATTCATGCCTCAACCTTTCGCACCACAATCCGGGTACCTTCAACTTTGATTACACAGATGGGGACGTTGCTGTCGATCAGTCCGCCTTCAGATACAACGTCAATCCTCTTTCCGTCGATCAGGGCGAATCCGGCCGGCCGGAGATCAGAGTGGGTAACGCCTGTTTTACCAAGTAAGGCCTGTCGTGAATCAGTGGATTTGAAGTTTTTGCCGTCGGTTGACAGGGTCATTTTTTGTCCGATTCCTGATTTTGGGAAGAGGCGGATCCACGCGATGGTCGTCAGAGCCACCAGAATAAAGACGCCAAAAAGGGTGTAGAATCCCAAGGTGTTGCTGATATTGAAGGCAACGAGGACGGCTCCAAACAGGGCGGCCCCGCCAATCGTGCCTGCCACGGCGCCGGGAATGAAAATTTCAGCACCGATGAGGAATGTCCCCACCAGCAACAATGTAATCAACCAAGTCGTATTATCCATTTCAGAGGCTCCTTTGGTCAGACATTTTTCAGGTGATCAACGATTATGCGGTTTCCCCGGGTTTCGGCAATCACGATTTTATCGCCTGGTTCGAGAAAATCACCCCGCGATACCACATTCAGTCGTAAGTCGCCGAAGCGGGCGGCTCCCGCCGGATTCAGGCGGGTTTCTGCGATCCCTTGTTGACCGATTCTGACGGACTTGCTTTGGGCGGAACGGGAGTCCCCCGTCTGGGGCGTTATGGTTGCGTTCAGGATGAGTTTATTGAAGAGCGGGGCTTTGGGCAGGAATGTAGCCGCCAGTACGGCGCCTGCAAGAGTGATAAGTAATGAAGGGGTTAAGCGAAGAGCCGAAGTGGTGATGGCTGGCAGGGTTGGATACCAGGGATCTCCAGGGTAGTGCTGAGTCATTCCCATCAGGATGGACGCGATGATCAGTCCTAACCCGATAATTCCCGGCAGTATCACGCCTGGAAAAACAAATAATTCCACGCATAACAGGATGACACCCAGAAGGAACAGGGCCACTTCTTCCATGCCTGCCAGGCCGGCAATATGGGATCCCCAGAACCAGATGGCGAGCAGGAAGATTCCTGAAATGCCGGGGAGGCCGAAGCCCGGAGTTTTGAACTCAATATAGAGCCCGAGCAGTCCGAGCCCGAGTAGGACGATCGAGATCGATTCAATGAAACGAGCAATCTCCTCGGCGGAGGTCACCTTCAGCTCAATGGGCGCGCAATTTTCTTTGCCGATTTTTTTCAGCAGGGCTGCGAGGTTCTCCACGGTGCCAGCAGATAATAACGGGCGCTTTTCCGGGCCTACAAGCCGCTCCGCATCCTTATTAGTGAGCGTGAGGAGACGGCCTTTCTTGGAGATGACTTCGTCTCCGATTTTATATTCCGAGTCACGTCGCACCATGGCCTCGGCGAGTTGGGGGTCATGGCCTCTGTGTTGGGCGGCGGCCCGGATCATGGCGGCCACATAGGATACCGATTTCTCTTCCACCGATTCCGGCATGGGTTGAACTTCGCCGGTGAGTCCAAGCATGATGGGCATGGCGTCCCCGATTTTACTCCCGGGGGTCATATAGATGTGATCGGTTGCCATGGCGATGATCGCGCCGGCCGAGATGGCATTGGGATTGACCAGGGTATAGGTGGGGGTTTTAACGCCACGAAGCATGTTCAGGATCTCCTCGGCGGCGTCCACCCGTCCGCCCGGGGTGTCAATGTCGAAGATAATGGCCTCGGCGCCACCGTCTTCGGCTTCATTGAGACCGCGGCGGATGACATAGATCAAGGCGGTGTCAATCACGTCATGTATAGGGATGATATAAACCATGCCGGTCGGGGCTGGTTGACTCCAGTCGGGCGTTGCTTGAGCACATTGCGGAGCGATCGTCAGGGCTGCCAGTGTGAGCAAACGGATGAAGAGTTGAATCGTTTTCATGTCATCGGATTATATGGGCAAGCAGGGGTTGTGTCGAGGGGTGACTCCTTATTTTCTCGTTCCCGTATATCTGAGCGCCTTAATCAAAGCCTCTAGGGGGAGTCCGATCACCGGGGCCAGATCGCCTTCAATATGTCGGACAATGGCGGCAGAATGGGGGTCCTGTACTGCATAGGCGCCTGCCCAGTCAAGCGGTTGTGTGAGGGCGACATGCTTGTGGATGCGGGCGGGAGTCCATTTTCTCAAGGTCACCGTGGCGGATTCCACCAGTTTAACAAAACGAGGTTGCCTGCCTTTGGTGTTTGAAGGGATAATCAGGTAGACCGCGCTGCTGATCCGGTGTGGCTGGCGGCCCAATTGGGCGAGCATGCGGCGGGCATCGGCCAGGGATTTCGGTTTGCCAATGATTTTATGGCCCTGAATCAGCGCGGTATCGGCGCCAATGACAATGGCGCGTGGATAACGTCGCGCTACGGCCTCCGCTTTCAGGCAGGCAAGTGATAGCACGTAGTGTTCTAGATTTTCACCTTTTGCCGGTACGGGTTCCGCAGCCTGGGAGGGAATCTGACGGAATCGATACCCTGCCGCCTTCAGGAGGGCGGCGCGTCCTTTAGATTTTGAGGCCAAGATGAGGTTCATAGGTGCAGGGACATGGTACTTTTGTCTTATTTTTGTGTCGAGATTCTTTCTTTCCGGCCTGAGACTTGAACCCTGAACCCTGCGCTCGATGCATATATATAAAAAAACCGTTTTGAAAAATCGACTTCTACACCTATAATGCCCAGCTATGACTGAACCGGTATCCGAAAACAAAGAGCAATTGATCATTGATTTAAACTTCGTTCCCAGTTGGGCGCGGCGGCCTCCCGATGCACGGCCAACAGGAGGGGGAGACCGTTTTAATGGTCAACAGCGGGATGACCGTGGGAATGATTCCCGGCGGCGTGAACGACCTGAGCGTACAGATCGGCGTCCGAGTTCGGGTGCCCGTCGGCCTGAATTCCGAGATCGGCCGCGTAGTGATTTCGCCCTGCCTCAACCCAAGCCCGACCCCATGGATGAGCGGTTGGCGTCACTGGAAGTCACCTTTTTGCCTGAACGTCGCGGCCTGACGCCGTTGGCTCACCGGTTGGGACGTTCCGGACGTGCGTATTCATTATTTGAAGTGGCGGCGCTGTTCCTTAGCAAGCCAGACTATTATCTCATTAAAATCGATGCGCCAGCTACGCTCGAGAATTTTTCTTTTTTCCAATGCACGGATTGCAAGACGATCTTCCTGGATAAGGAAGCGGCTGGCGCCCATGTGTTTGCAAAGCATTTCGAGAAGTTTTGCAAGAAAGAAGTCAAAGAAGTTGAGGCGCCAAAAGGCAATTTTGTGTGTGTTGCCAAATGCGGTCTTTCCAGCATCTTACTGGGCCCGTCGAATTACCATGGATATAACGACAAGGTAGCGGAAGTGCATCGTTCGCGTTTTGCGGATATGCCGATGGAGGCTTATCGCAAGCGGATTGAGACAATTCATGATCCGGCAGTGATTGAGAAGTGGAAAGAAGAGATGTGCAAGCAGACGGTGTACCAGTTCGGCGAGAACGAAAACGCTGTAACATTTACCCGGTTTACCGATGCGGAAGCCTATTTCCGTGAGCATTGTCTGACGGGCGCCATCAAGGAGTCACGGAGCGTGGTGGTGTCCGGTGTGATTGCCCATGCGATGGATCCCGGTTCCTTGCGTAAGGTAATCGAGGAGGCCTGGCAGAAAGAATCCCGCTTCCCCTTGAAGTTGTCCGTGACCTTAAGGTTGGCTTTCCGCCATCTAGGCCTGCATACGTTTAAAGCAGCAGGGGGCTTTACGTTTGTCACTTCGGTCGCCCCCAGTGCCATTGATCCCGCTCATGCCGTGGAAGGAATCCGTGAGATCCTTGATTTCGTTACCGCCAACCCGGGATGTACCAAAGCAGAACTTTTCGCCCAACTGGTGCCGGGTGCGGCTCCTGCGGGTGAGGGCGTTGACGTCCCTGTGTCGGTTGAAACTCCTGTGGTGGATGCGGGCGAGGAACCTGCCGTAGTTGTGGCACCCGCTGAGCCGGTGGCGCAGGCGACGAATCCCCGGGAATCGGAATTCAAACGTCAGGTTCAGTGGTTGGTTGAAAAGGGACATGTGATTGAATTTTCCGATGGGCGCATGGCGGTGCCAGCCACGGCGGTTGCTAGAGTGCAGATGGCGCGGCCCAAAGGAAAAGGCCGACGGTAGTATCTTCAAATCTGACAAGGTAAGGAGAAAGCAATGAACATCGGCAGAATTCTTGTGGCGGCGGCGGTCGTGAGTAGCGGATTAGCCCTGGCGGCCCAGGCGAGTGTGATTGTTATGAAAAACGGGCGCACTGTGACGGGTAAATCCATTGAGTGGCGTGAAGATACCCGTGATTATCTGGTGATTAATGAGGGGGCCAGTATGCCGGTTCCCGAAGACCAGATAGCGTCGATGAACATTGATAGACCGGCCGAGCTTGATCAGGCCAAAAAATTGGTGAGCTCGGGACAGTATGCCCAGGCCATTCCCGTGTTGGATGGGATGATCAAGGCCTATAGGAAGTTGAGTTGGGATGTCGATGCCATGAAGCTGCAGGCCCAGTGTTACGTGGAAATGAATGACCTCAAAAAGGCGTCCGAAGCTATGGATCGGGTGTTTACGGCTGGCGGAACCATGCCTGCTTCAGTACAGATGAACTACTGGAAGGCTTTACAGAAAACGGGGGATATCAAGCAGTTGGAACGGGATTTGAACCGGACCTTGGGGACTGGACCTTCGGATCTGGTTGCCGCCGCTTACTTGATTCGAGGAAATTCCTATCTGCAGGATGGAAATCAAGACGCTGCCTTGTCTGACTTTTTGAAGATCGTGACGCTTTTCAAGGGAGAAAAGGCCGTTCAGCCTGAAGCGCTTTACAACGCAGCGGAATTGCTGGAGAAAGCCAATGCCAAAGATCCACGCGCTGCAGATTTGCGCAAGATTCTTCTGCAAGACTACAAAACCAGCGAATTTGCCGCGAAGCTGAAGTAGTCAATAGTCAGTATGCAGTAGTCAGTGGGCAGCAAGCAGTTGGTGGCTTTTTAGACGTGCTAGCCTTCCCTCTCTTTATGTGCATTGTTTACTGCCAACTGCTGACTGCCCACTGTTTTTCTCATTTGTCTTTCGCCAGCCTTTTCATGAGCGCTTTATAGTCTGGCGGCGGGGATAGCACATCATCCGCAGTGTCGGGTTTCCCGTCGGGGCCCATGGAGGAGAGGCGGACGGTGTCGTTACTGCTGGAGTATACAAACGGATGATTCCAAAGATCTGGCGGAAGGGCCTCGAGATAAAATCCTTTCCAGCCGTGGATTCCAGGATCTCTGACAAGTGCCTTTAGGCTCTCCTCGGTCGTAGGGAATCTTTGGCAGTGAATCCGAAACCACTCCAAAGCCGTACGGATGACCATCAACTCTTTGCGTGTTTGGATCACTTTGCTGGGGGGCTGGTAGGGTCTTGTCACGTTTTTACTGGATGAGATGATCACCCCGCCTACGAGTATACAACCGCCGAGTACCCAGACGAAGAAGCGGGGACGGGTTAAAAATACCATCCAAATGGGTTTACGGAGATCCTGAGTACTCGGCAGGCGCTGTTGAATGCCTTCCCGTCTGGCTTTTTCCGATTTGGGTGTTTTCCATTTATCAGGATGGCGCAACCCTTTTTTACAGTTCGGACAGTGAGCCTTTTCCCAAGTTTCGAAAAGGTGGTGGCAATGGGGGCAACGAAATTTCATAATTAGTTGATTTCTTGTAATGTATTCCGGATTAATGGGAATATACTTTAGTGGGGGTATGCCGACAAATAGAAAGAAAAAGAAGAATTTGGTGTGAATTTGGCGCTGAGAACGCGGATTTGGGAGTATTTTTTAAGAATTTTAACTTCTGAATTCTTGACTTGATTGGAGTGGTTTGGTAACAAGGAAAAACCATGGTGACTAAAAAGCTCTATATACTGGGCCTTTGGGCGGTGCGTCAGTTGGCGACTGGATTAGTGGTCATTTTGGCCGCCACTTCAGCGTCGGCTGCTGATGAACAAACAGAAACGCAGCTTGAACTTAAGTTTGCGTCCGAGCTGATCAAGTTCCGGTTTCCTGACTATGCCCAAAAGGCCGTGGATAGGTTGATTGTGAAATATCCAAACGCCAAGGCGGAGGCGGCCAAGGTGCGTGTGGAAATTTTGACTTCCCGCGGTAAATTTGATGAGGCGGAAGCGTTTCTTAAGACTTTGCCTCCCGGTGCGCCTGAAACCATGGTCATGCAGCTTGCCCTTGGTGATCAGTATTATGCCTGGCAACGCATGAAGGACGCTCAGCGGATCTATGAGGGCTTTTTCAAGCAGTTCCCCAAGGGACCGCCGGAACAAATTGCCCGACTTTATGGAGAGTCTGCCTATAAATTTGCCCAAATGTTGATGCTCTCCGGCGATCTGCCTGGCGCTGTGGAGGCGTATCGCCGGGTTTTGACCTGTCCATTGAATTCAACCGACATTGAGCGGCGTGTCAAAACGGAGATGGCTGAACTCTTGCTGCGTGTGGCGGAGTTGCCCGGCACGGCTCCGGATAAGAAGAAAGCGCTCCTCGCTGACGCCATCAAGATATGTAATGACGTTCAGTGGAAGGGGACGGATCTCTGGTTTGCCAAGACCGTAGTGATTCTGGCGCACGTTCACTTGGTGAACGGGAACAAAGATCTGGCTCGCAAGGCAATCACGGACTATATGGGCATGCTGAACGATGTGGACAATATGCTGCGTGATGCCGGGGAAAACATGAGCCTCAGCCCGATGGCGGAGTGTAAGTTTCTGCTTGGCTCGTTGCTTGAAGAAGACGCCCGCGAGAAGGTGAAAGATAAAGCGACGGAGGCTGATTCCATCAAGTTGTTTGCTCAGGCCATGGGGCAACTCTATACCGTGGCACAGAAATACCCGGCCAGTAGCTGGGCACCTGAGGCGCGTCGGCGGGCCGATGGCATTGCCGATCTCCTTGAGAGTATGGGTAAAGTCTTTAAGCGGCCGACGAGTAATGATACACAGCTGGTGGCGGAACAGTTGAAGCAGGCGCGGATGCTTTTCCAGAATCAGGATTACAAGGCGGCTTCCCAGAAATATCTTGAAGTGCTTGGGATGGCGAATGATTTCAGGGGTGTGCCCTTGGCTGTAAGTGAATTGGCAAGGAGTTACATCGAACTTAATGATGCCCCTTTTGCGCGGGCCATGACTGAGTTTTTGGCCGAACGTTTTTGTCAGACTACGAACCGCTATGAGGAGGCGGGAAATGCTTTGCTGTCGATATCTTCCCTGTATGAAGAGCGGCGGGCACAGATGAAAGCTGATGAAGTCTATAACTTATTTTTCATCAGCTTCGCCAACCATTCCAAAGCTCCCTCCATTATGTTCCGTCAGGGCGAAGCCGCGCTGCGGGCAACGAATACGGTTGATGCTTTAAAATACTATCAGCGGATCATGGAGAATTACCCCAAGCATCGGGTCTATCCGGATGCCCTCAGCCGGGCCTCTTATGTGTTAACGACCCAAAACGATTACACCAATGCCATACCTTATTTAACGAATTACATCGCTCAGGTCTTTGGCGGGCCCGAGATGGTTGCCTCCCGATTGAGATTGGCGGATGCGTATCGTTCGGCAGACATGACTATTCCTGCATTGAATGAATATTCCCGCCTGATCAAGATGATTATGCAGGATGGACCAAAGTATGCCCAGACTCCTGAAGACACGCTGAAGGTAAAGCATGTCTATGAGTATGCTCTTTATTCAAAGGCGCAGTGTTATTCCCGGTTGCGTGAGCCAACTAATCAGATTGCACTTTATCAGCAGAAGGCCGTCGAGGGCTATGAGAGTTTCCTGAAGGAATTCCCGAAATCCGAAATGGCGCCAGCCGCCTTGGGGGCCATGGGGACGCTGAACTTTTTGCTAAACAAGTCGGATGAGGCTGGTAAATGTTTCGATCGGCTGGTGAAGGAATATCCCAATAGCGATCAGGCTAAAAACACGATTTTTGTGCGCGCAGACGCGTTGATGGCAATGGGGGAGAAGGATAAGGCGGTTAAGGTGTATGCCGAGATGCTCGGCAATACCAAGGCCTATTCTGCGTCTCAGTTCCTGCGTGCAAGCCGGGTGCTGCTGGAGGCAAAGGAGTATGAGGCGGCTAAGGCCATGTTTACTGAAGCCATGAAGTCGCCTGAACCTTCCGTTTTACAGGCGGCTACGGTAGGGTATGCACAGGCGCTTAACGGAGTCGGGGATTACGACAATGCGATTAATGTCTATACCAATTTTCTGGCTAAGAATCCTAAGTCCGGATATCTCATTGATATCAATATGGCGCTGAGCCGTGCCTATGCCGAGCAGGCGAAGAAAGCATTACCGGATGTGGCGAAGGCTAAGCCGTATTTTGACAAGGCATATATGGCGATGGGGAAAGTGCGCCAATATGCACGGGAACCGGAAATACTGATTAATGCCGACTATGAGATGGCGCTGATTCAGCTCATGCAGGGAGAAAAATTACCCGCCATGGCCTCTTTGGTTAAGATTCTTGATTTTGCAGATTATTCAAACATGAAGGTGCGCCCCTATGTGGAGAAGGCTTTCGAGGCTGCCTTGCCTCTGATGAAGGAACTCGGACGGTACAAGGACATGATTGAAACGTGCGAGACCTATTTGAAGCAGTTTCCGCAAGGGCGGCTTGTGAATAAGGCGCGACAGGGGCGTGATGACGCAAAGACCACACTGGCAACCGGACGATAAAAAGGTCAGGATATCATGAGTCGTAAAAACATAATCATTTTAATAGGGGCATTGAGTGTGATTCTGGGGGGGCGAAGTGTACTCTGTGCCGACACCCTCAAGAAAAGCGATGGGAGTGAAATCAAGGGACTTCGAGTTAAATGGTTTCCGAGCCGTCAAGAATATCAGGTTGAGCAGGCTGATGGGGCAATGGTGTCGATTCCTGCGGATGAGGTTGATTCCATGGATATCGCCAAACCGGCCGAGTTTGATAAGGCGGTCCAAGCCTGTGCCGCCAGGCAGTTTGAGGCGGCCATCCCGATTCTCGAGGATTTGATCACCCGCTACAAGCGGTTGCAATGGGATGGCATGGCCAGTGAGTTGTTGGCGAAGGCGTACTTGGGCAAGGGTGATTTTAAAAAGGGCGCGCAGGTGATGGGTGATGTTCTGGCGGGCACGGCCAGAAATCTGGTGACGGATGAGCAGTATGGTTTGTATTGGACTGCCTTGGCGGGCGCTCAGATGAACGCCGTACTTAAACAAAGTCTGACTGAAGCCATTTCGGGGGAGTCTCGTCCGCTGGTAGCCTTGGCATTGGTGAAGCGCGGGGACATGAACAAGGCAGATGGCAAGCGTGATGATGCGGCACTGGATTACCTTCGCTCTATTCTGTTGTATGAGGATGTGGCGGCCTCACAACCTGAAGCCCTTTTCAAGGCCGCGCAATTGTTTGAAGAAATGCGCGATCCGCGTGCGGAGGATTTGAAGAAGCGGTTGAGAGCGAATTTTCCCGATAGTCCTTTTACAAGGAAGCTGGGCGGGTGAGTGTGATGATTAATGTTTAAGAATGTTTAACGTAAACGTAGCAAGGAGAATGGCATGATGAAAAAAGCGGTATGGGTCGGGTTGGCAATGGCGATTTTCTGTGTTTTGGGTTCAGCCCACTGGGCGAAGGCTGCTGATGAGGCTAAGGCACCTGCTGGGGGTGCTCCTGCAGTGGCTGCTGCTGCGACACCGGATGGTGGATTGGCAGTCGAGGGCGGCGAGGCTGCGGCAGCTCCTAAGCATGGCGAGGGTGGGTTCTTGGAAATTATCACCCGTGCCGGCTGGTTCGGTATGGTTATCTGGGCGGCGTTGATTATCTGCTCCATTATCAGTGTGGCTTTGATTGTTGATTCGTTTGTCAATATCAAGGACGTTAAAATTATGCCACCTGATCTGATTGCCAATGTACGTTCCTCCATGGAACAGGGCGACCTGTTGAAGGCCATCGGGCATTGCGACAGTTCCCCGGGTGCCCTTGCAAATATTCTCAAGGCAGGGTTTGCCCAGGTTGAGGAAGGGTATGAAGTGGTTCAGGATGCGGTTGGTGTGGCGGCGGATCTGGAGAGCGAAAAATTGCTCAGTCGCGTGACCTATTTGAGCGTTATCTCAAATACTACCCCGATGCTTGGACTGATCGGTACCGTGCAAGGTATGATCATGGCCTTCTATACGATGGGAACGATGGAAGCCGGAGCGGCCCAGCAGTCGATGCTTGCCGTTAACATTTCCCACGGGTTGTGGGCGACGGCGATCGGACTGGGTACCGCGGTGCCTGCGACGATTTTCTTCTATTTCTTCAAGAACCGCGCCATGAACAGTATCCTGCGAATGGAGGCTTTGACGCTGGATCTGATCAAGGCCTTGCGTAACGTTGAAGTGGTCTCGGAGTAAATCGGCCTTGGAGTTGATAATCCTATGCGCCAGAAAAAAGAAGAAGAATTATTAAATGGTAACCTGACGGCCATGATCGACGTGGTCTTTCAGTTGATCATTTTTTTCGTTTGTACCTCCAATTTGCAGGAAAGCGCGGTTGATGACCGGATCAAATTGGCCTCGGCTCCCAACGGAGTTGTGGAAAAGAAGAAGGATCCCCGTGCGGTAAAGGTTTATGTGAGTGAAAAAGGCGTTCTGTCGATTGGTCGTACGCCGATTACCGCCAGCGAGTTGACTCTCGTCCTAAACAAGGCGAGGGCTGATGCGCGGGGGAAAGGGGATGTCCCTGTCTTGATCATGGCGGATGCCAGAGCCAAACACTCGGCCGTCAAAAAAGCCATGGATGCCTGTACGGCCGCCAAGATCTGGAAAATCAAGTTCACCGCACTCAAGGAAAGAGCCGAAAAAGCCTAGTCGGTTGAAGGATGTATTTTTATGGGCAGAAAACGTAGAAGAAATTCATTTCAGGCGGGTGAGCTCAATCTCACCGCCATGATTGACGTGGCGTTTCAGTTGCTGGCATTTTTCATCCTGACGGCGAAGCCCGTGGATGTGGTTACCAATTTGGACGTATTTCGTCCTCAGGCGGACTCCATTACCCAGAATTCGACCCCTCCAAAGGTGATTCGCGTAACGGTCTTTCCTGATGGGTTTACCATTAATGACCGTGCGGTGGATAGCCGGGGATTAAACACGCTGCTTAGCAAACTGGCGGATCTGGATAAAACACAGACTATTCTGATTCAGTGCTTGAACGATTCTCCCCACGGTAAGTTGATCGAGCTTCTGGATCTCTGTTCCAAACTCAAATTGACAAACCTTTCGGTGGTCAGCTCCGGTGGCGCCTGAGCAGTTTGAAATTATTTTGTAATGCTTTGGTGCTTCCGCGTAATAGGGGGTAGGAGAATATCAACATGGACGTAACGCAAATACAGCGACTGATCAAACAACATATTTGGGGCCCCGTCGGATCCGTTATTTTCCACGTTATCATTGTGGGGATGTTACTGGTGTTCGCCTCGGCGCCACCACCGGAAGCCGCGCCGGAAGTTGAAGTCACGATGATGGAGACCAAGGCGGATGTGCTTGAAGAGGTGATGAAAACTGAAATTGAGAAGGTCGAGCCGCCCCCTGTACAGGATGAAGTGGCTGTCGAGCGCCCGGATGTGGCGACAGTGAGCACCATGGATGTCCCCTCCGATGCCCCGGGATCCGGAGCAGGAAATGCGGAGGGCGCAGGGATTGGTAGTGGGGATGCCACCATGGCGGCCGGATTTGAAGTCGCGATGGCTAAAAGTCCTCTGGTCATGAAAGGCTTGTATTCCGGACGTACTGCAGGTGGTCGCAAGGGTGCTTTAAGTGCCTTTGGTGGATCCTCACGTGGCGAAGATGCTGTGCTGAGAGCCTTGCGTTGGTTCAAGGCCAATCAGAGCGACGATGGCTCTTTCTCCAAGGGGGAGGCTTCTGCTCCGCTTGCGTTTACCGGTTTGGCCTTGCTCGCTTTTCTGGCCCACGGCGAAACCCCTGCCTCGCAGGAATTCGGGCAGACGGTTGAAAAAGCCATGAAGTATGTCGTGTCGAAGCAGCAAGCCAGCGGTGCTTTTTCTGGGAACTCTTACGAGCATGCCATTTGTACTTATGCCATTAGTGAGGGGTACGGCTTAACCAAGATCATGGCGCTCAAGGAGGCGATGGATAAGGGCATCAAGATCATCGTCGATGGGCAGCAGACGGGCGGAGGTTATGACTATGGTTATGCAAAAAAAGAACGATGGGATTTATCTGTGGCGGGCTGGCAATTTCAGGCGATGAAGGCGGCAAAAATGGCCGGTTGCAGCAATCCCAAGCTTGAGGATGCCATCAAAAAGGGTATGGACTTCCTAACAGACATTGCATACGACCCCAAAGGGGGCGGGTTTGGTTATTCGTCACCCAATTCCACTCCCAGTATGACATCCGCCGGTACCTTGTGTTTGCAGTTGATGGGAAAACCCAATGCGCCGCAGGTACGTACGGCTCTGAAATACTTGGAAGATATGGCATGTGTTTGGGCTGGTGGCAAAAAAGCTGAAAAAGCAAATCCCGGCGCAAATGCGGATGCGAAAGCGGCCACGCAACCTGTTTATACTTGGTATTATGCCACTCAGGCGAAATTCCAGAAGGGCGAAAAGGATTGGGCTTCATGGAATCCACGATTTACCAAGACCTTGGTCCAAAATCAAATCGTGGAAGGGACATTGGGGCATTGGGAGGGAGGCGATCATGGTGGGGCTGTTTACACCACCGCGCTTTGCTGTCTGATGCTGGAAGTCTATTATCGCTATCTGCCGACGTTCAAGCATGTCGAGGGCGAAAAGGCCGCTCCATCTGCCACGAAGTCTGATGACGTGGTTGTGGATGTGATTTGAGCTTAATGAACGAGGGCGGGCATATTCGACTGCTGCCAACCGATGTCGCGAATAAAATCGCTGCCGGGGAAGTTGTCGAACGTCCCGCCTCGATTCTTAAGGAAATTCTGGAAAACTCCATTGATGCCGGGGCCACACAAATTGATGTGGAGGTCATCTCGGGCGGTACCCGTCTCGTTTCTGTCGCAGATAACGGATCCGGCATGAATCGCGATGATGCGCTCCTTTCCATTGAGCGCCATGCCACCAGTAAGATCTATACGGCAGCCGATATCGAGCACATTCACACGTTGGGTTTCCGTGGGGAGGCGCTGGCCGCTATCTCGTCGGTGGCCCGTTTCCGACTCCAGACCCGCCGTCATAATGACCTGGAGGGCTCGGAGTTGGTCGTCAGCGGTGGAAAACTTCTTGATGTAAAGGAGGCGGGTTGCCCGCCGGGAACCATGATTGAAGTAAGGGATCTATTTTTTAATATTCCCGTACGTCGAAAGTTCTTGCGGTCGCCCCAGACGGAGACCGTGCATGTCCGGCAGATGTTTCTGTTGCAGGCACTGGCCTGGCCGGCGGTGGGTATGAGCTTGACGCTGGATGGGCGTCGCTCCTGGTCATTGGCTGGCGGAGCGAGCCCGAAGGAACGGATTCGTGAGCTTTTCGGTAAAGAGATCGTGGCGAAATTATGCCCGATCGAAAAAACCTCCGGTGAGGTGAAGTTGTCCGGATATGTCAGCTTGCCAGAATTAACCCGGGGTGATCGAACCGAGCAATATGTGTTTGTAAATGGGCGCCCCGCCACCGCGCCGGTGGTCAGTTATGCCATTAATGAGGCCTTTCATGCCCTGATTGCGGATGGTCGCCATCCCTACATCTTTTTATATCTGGAACTAGATCCTGAGTTGGTAGATGTGAATGTGCATCCGACCAAGAAGGAGGTGCGGTTCCGGAATCCTTCCGAGGTGAGGGACGCTATTATCGGCACCATTCGCGCGGCGTTGTCTGGGGCGGGTGCGGCGTTTGTGGCAGGGCAGGCTACGGCGCCCGCACCGGCGGCCGCTCAGGAGCAGCAGGTGGTTTTGCCTTGCCTTAAAATTGATGATCTTCCGCCCTCGCGTGTCTTTTCTTATCCCCGGTTACCCCCCATTGAACCCAGACCTCCCCAACTTCATCCCGGGGAAAGGGCGGCCCCTGAGGTTGCGCCAGTCGGGGTAAAGCCACCTGCGCAGAAGGGGCCGTGGACCTGGTGTCGGGTTATCGGGCAGATTGGCGGGCTCTATGTGTTGCTCGAAACCGAGGATGGCTATGTGGTAATGGATCCCCATGCCGCTCATGAGCGGGTGTTGTTTGAAGAGATCCTGCAGTCATTGGACAAGGGTACAGTCGAGAGTCAGGGCCTACTGCCTCCGGTGACGGTTGAACTTCAGCCGCGTGATGCCATGTATGTCCGCAAGAATCTTGAATTGATCAAGAAAATGGGTGCGGGCGTTTCGGAATTTGGTGGCGATACGTTTGTTGTGGATGCCTTGCCGCAAGGGATGGAGGGCATGAACATCCAGGAACTCTTGATCGATATGGCCCGACATCTTGAAACTCTGGGTGAGCGAGGCAGTCATACCCGCTGGCGTGAGGAGGCCATTGCTCAAGCGGCCTGTAAGGCCGCTGTGAAGGCCCGTGACCGTCTGAGCCTGCGGGAGGTCGAAGAATTGGTCGTGGCGTTGGCCTCAACCGAAATGCCCTATACCTGCCCCCATGGACGGCCAACCCTGATCTACACGTCATTCAGGGAATTGGCCCGGAAGTTTGGAAGAGAGTAGGAGCGGGGAAAAGTTCAAATGGATCGGAACCGTTTCAAACGCCCATGCAGCCTATCTTAGAATCACGGGCATTCTCTGAGTCTGTATCGCGACATGCCTGACAACCGGTCCTTTAGGGCAATCTTTTCCAGCAATCTTTTTCTGTTGGGCATTTCCTTGACGCGGATAAAAAGCGCTGTTATGGTTCTGCCTCTTTTTGACGAGGTTTGGAAAGACTGTCCTTCCCGGGGATTTTTCTAAATTATTGATTCGTCAGTCATTTTTTCGGGGTGTAGCGCAGACTGGTAGCGCGTTTGGTTCGGGACCAAAAGGTCGCGGGTTCAAATCCCGCCGCCCCGACCACTTTTAATTTTCACAGACTTGCATGAAACCTTGTGAGTGAGAGACCTCTTTTTAGCCCCGCCATATCACACCGCTCAAACAAATTAAAGAAGTCTCTCACAAGATTCGGATACGAGCCGTCCTTGATTGCCGGTGAGACCCAAAATGGGTTCACACCCGACTGCAGAAATGAAAGGCCAACCAGCCCTTTGAGCGCGACGGCGCTTCCGCGCCGCAGCTCAAGGGCGTTCGCCAAAGACATTTTGACAAAACCGATGAAGTGTCGTACGGTATTGCGTACGAAAGGAATTTAGTATGACAACACTTACAGCGACCGAGGCGCGGAAATCACTCTACTCTCTTCTGGATGATGTGGCGGAATCCCACAAGACGATACAGATTACCGGAA
>JBAWZF010000028.1 GCA_037143175.1 bacterium | reverse complement strand
TACTCTCTTCTGGATGATGTGGCGGAATCCCACAAGACGATACAGATTACCGGAAAACGGCATTCTGCCGTCCTGGTTTCGGGTGAGGATTGGAGTGCGATTCAGGAGACATTATTCTTGACAGCCATTCCAGGAATGCGTGAGTCCATTCTGGAGGGAATGAAGGCTCCTGTTGGAAAATGCAGCAAGGAGCTTAAGTGGTGAGCTGGACGCTTGTCTTCACGAAACAGGCCCAAAAGGACGCCAAGAAGCTCAAGGCGTCTGGATTGAAACCAAAAGCCGAGCGATTACTTGAGATTCTGGAACTGAATCCTTATCAACATCCTCCGCCCTTTGAGAAACTAGTTGGAGATCTGGCTGGCGCATGTTCTCGTCGCATCAATATACAGTATCGACTGGTGTATCAGGTTCTGGAAGACGTCAAGACGGTTAAAATCATCCGACTGTGGACGCACTACGAATAATTCGGCGAACCACACCTCGGAGTTTACGTCGCTGACGAATTAATGAATGATTATGATGCAAGATTGAAATGGGTATTGTTCACCCGTTATGAGCACATTAACCAAAGCAGATTGATTAAGTTTGAGCGTGCCGGAGCGCATTATCCTTGTGGATGATACGCCCAATTTCCTCCCAATTCCCGCCCCCTGTTGCTTCATGCTGTCGGCAGACTCGTCACCACAGGGCGGCAGAAGATTATCCGCCTTACCTCCATGCTTTCACCCTGAATAAATTCTAACTTGATATAAAATGAGGGCGTGTAGTATAGTATCCCTATCAGCGAAGTAGGTGGTGGGTCTCCCCCGATACCGAACCCACCTTTGGTAGATGAAGTTAGCCGTACCCCTACGCAAGATGTACGGCTTAGCATCCTCGCCACTTACCGTTGACTTTTAGTTTTAATAGATACGAGCAAATTACACACAATGATAATAGTCGGCGGATGTTTGTTTATAGTAGGTTCGTTTCTGACAATAGTTCCCATGATTAGGGCGGCTGTTGGACCCATTTTATTTGTAATTGGGGGACTGATATGCTTAATCGGCGTATTTCTAAAGTAACGGATAACGTACGCGAATTGCTTACCTAATTCCAGCGGGGAATAATTCCAAATGTTATGACCCCAGCTAAGTACCGGAAAAGGCGCGATCGCCGTGAAGGCATCGCCATCCAGAGACATGCGTGTAATCAGGAAATTCAGCATATCTCCTTTTTGGGCCGCATTACCACGAGTATAGGTCGGCAGTTCTTTGAATGGGATCGCAACTTCGATACAGTATCGCTTGTCTTTATCGCCGAGTTGGTTGGCGGGGATGCGGCGCTAGTGGTTGTGCCACCGTCGTTGAGTGTGAAGGAGTCTTGTTCCTGCCACCCAATGATGGCGTTGGAATAAACTTGGAAATTTCGGCGGCAAGAATAACAATATCCCTTAGAAGACAAAACCGTGAGTTGAGGGAGTTTATGTCAACCAAGCCTACAAATTTAGCCAAGTCAAGTAAGTCTGTAAAACGGACTACATCCTCAGGTGTGTATTCCTGTCCGCAGCCATTCTTGAAGGTTTATCAGTTCAAAGTGACCTTACTTGAGACTGATCCACCTGTTTGGAGACGGATTCAGGTGCCCGGGTGCTATTCGTTTTGGGATCTCCATTGTGCCATAACGGATGCTTTTGGGTGGCTCGACTACCATCTCCATCTCTTTACTCTTCGCAATCCTAAAACCGCGGCAGAAGACCATATTGGAATTCCTGATGACGGCGGGGCTGATGAAGACATCATGGGATATGCCACTTTGCCGGGCTGGATGACCAATATTTCCCGTTTTTTTACACTCAAGCCCGACAATCTTAACGCTGACTATCTCTATGATTTTGGTGACGGTTGGCATCATTCGGTAGTGTTGGAGGTGATTTTGCCCCGCAAAATAGGTGAAGTGTATCCCCGCTGTATTGGGGGCGAAAAAGCATGTCCTCCTGAGGACTGTGGTGGGTCATCAGGTTATCGTCGGTTCAAAAAGGCAATTGCCTATCATAATGCTGAGGATCATGACGCCTCGTTGAGTTGGGTTGGGGGCTGGTTTGATCCTGAATGGTTGGATTTGGGCCTGATTCGGTTTCAAGACCCCCACTTGAGATGGGAAATTGCCTTTCAGGATAAACCCTGCCCGAAAAACATCAGGATGGTTCAATATCATCGTATGAAAAAAGGGTAAATGGCCGATGTTGTCGGGATTGTTGCTGGCTTGACGTGGGCTTATTAGGTGGCGATAATAGGGTTTTTGTTCATCTCACGGCAGGCGGCATGGTTGATATGATTGATGTTGAAAACGTAACGCAGAAATTTGGTCCGGTGACGGCGCTTGAGGGGCTTTCTTTTCAGGTTCAGAAGGGCGAATCCATCGCTCTTGTGGGCTCGAGCGGGGCTGGTAAGACGACATTACTTCGCATTTTGTCCACTTATATGGCGCCCACATCCGGTAGAACTCAGATTGATGGCCATGACGGGGTCACCGAGTCTTTGCGTGTTCGGCGTCTAGTCGGATATCTCCCCGAGAAAGATGCTACCTACCCCGAAATGCGCGTCATGGAATATCTCACTTTCCGTGCCCGGTTGCGTGGACTTTACGGGAGGACGCGAGTCAAGCGCCTCCGGGAAATGGTCGGGCGTTGCGGGTTGGCCGGACTGGAACGTGCCTTGATCGGCAATCTCTCGAAAGGGGAGACCCGTCGCGTTTTGCTGGCCGACAGTCTTGCCGGTGAACCGGAAGTGATTCTGCTCGATGAGCCCACCCTGGGACTGGATCCGATGAATGTTGAGCGGATTCATGCCTTGCTATCCCCGCTGAAAGGCGAACGCACGATGGTTTTCTCAACCCATGATATGGCGGAAGCCGAGTTGCTTGGTTCCCGGGTGATGATCCTCAGCAGAGGGCAGCTTGTCGCCTTTGCCTCCCCGGCAGAACTGATTATGCAGTATGGGGTTCGAACGTTGACGGATGTGGTTAAGGCGTCTGTAATAGGGGGCGGCCACTGATGCATGCGATCAGGATACTCGCCCGGCGTGATTTGCGATCCTGGCTGTCGCTGCCTGCATTCTATTTGATGGGAGCGGGCTACCTTATTGTGACGGGGATGGTGTTCTGGGTATTTGCCATGACCATGGGCGGGCGTGGACTGTTGACAACTGAAATCACCTTCAACGGAATGTTGTTCTGGATGGCCTTTCTTGTATTGGCTTCGGCCGTTTCTGTGAAGCTTCTAGGGGATGAGCAGGAACGGGGCACCCTCGAACTTTTGTTGACGGCTCCCGTCAGCGAGGTTGAGGTGGTGGTCGCCAAAGCCGGGGCAGGCTTTGTCTTGATTCTGCTTCTGGCTTTCCCGGCAGTCCTCTATCCGTGGATTCTGAAAGCGCTCTATCCCGGTTGGCGTGGAATCGATGTCGGCATGTGGTTGTCAGGAGTGTTGATTCTCATTCTGCTGTCGGGGTTGATGACCTTGACGGGGATCTTCTGGTCGCTGTTTTTCCGCCGGCAGACCACTGCCATTGTGGCAACCTTTCTAACCGGGGCGATGCTTGTTTTCAGGGGCTCCTTTCGTAGTTGGATCGGGGGCGGCACGGATGCGGCCTCAACCGGATTGGTGGCGGTCGCTTCGCATATTTCAAGTTTTTCGACTGGCGTGATCGATAGCCGTGCGTTGACGTTCTACCTGAGCGGTATGGCTATTCTGCTGTTTGTAAATGTTCGGTTATTGCAGTGGACCCGTTATCGGCGGACTTCTGGTGCGTTGAATGTGGCCGTGTCATTTCTGCTGGTGATGATGCTGGGGGGGCTTGTGAATTTTCTGTCCGTACTTCATCCAGTACGGAGGGATGTCAGTGCGGCGGGGAATAGTCCTTTGCCTGCCGCAGTTGTGAAGACGTTGAATCATGTCAAAACGCCTGTTCAAATTATTCTTCTCGCCCCGGTGGGGGATCCCCAGGCCATTCTGGCGCGGCGGGTTGTTGAGAAGTATCAATTTGCCCACGCCCTGCTTCGCGTGGAAATGGTTGACCAATCCACCGAGCTCAGCCGGACGCGTGAGCTTGTGAGCCAGTATAAAATTCGTCAGCCCAATGTTCTGATCGTGAATTGTGGAACCCGCTACATGGTGTTGCCGATCAAGGGGCTGGATCGGGTTGCGTCCGGAGATGCACGACCTGATCCACGGGGGGCTTCCCTGGGCGCTGTTTTGGAATCCGAGCTGATCATGGCTCTGCGATCCGTTGTTCAGGAAAAAGGCCCTGTCGTTTATTTCCTGACCGGTCACGACGAGCGAAGTATTTCTGATTTTACGGGCTACAGTGGCTATTCCGAAATTGCCGGGATCATCCGCGAACGGCAGTCCGAGGTGCGTCCGTTATTGCTGGGATCCGTGGAGGCGGTGCCGAATGATTGTGCGGTGCTCGTGATTGCCGGTCCGGCACGTCAATTAGCCTCGTGGGAGGTTGGGAAAATTCGAGACTATCTGGCGCGAAGCGGGCGCCTGATGGTATTGCTCGATTTTGGTTCCCATAGCGGTTTGGAGTCGCTGCTTGCGGAATGGGGCATCCGGTTGGGAACGGATCGTATTCTTGATTCCAAGAGCGCTTCCTTACTGACGTCCAGTCGGGAGCGATCTCCGGCTTTCGGGTTGGGTGAAGTTTCCGTGATCCGGTATGGCCGGCATCCCATTACGGATGGCTTGGATGGCTTGGTGTCAACTTTTTACATGCCCCGGTCAGTGGAGCCTCTGTTTCCGGATACCCAGCGAGGCAGTCTTAGCGATCATGCGGATCGGCCGCGTGTGATTGAATTGGCGTTCAGTTCAACTAAAAGCTGGGCCGAGGGGGATCGTGACCAAAGTCCACCCCAATTCAATGAGGGGTATGATCGTTCGGGGCCGTTGCCGTTGGCCGTTTGTGTGGAGAAAGGTCTCTCATCAGAAATCGCAATGGATATCAAGCCTGTGCGTCTGGTGGTGTTCGGGGACTCCCAGTTTGCCGCCAATACCTGTTTAGCGGGTGGAAATGAGTCGTTTTTCGTCAATGCCCTGGAATGGCTTCAAGAGCGCGGGGGGACTCTTGTAGGGTTTGAGGATTTGAGCGGTATATTTAATTTACGAATCGAGTCTGGTGACCGGTTCATGACGTTTATTCTGACCGTGGTAGCCATGCCGCTTCTCTTGATTTTTACCGGTATTTTTGTTGCATTGGCACGGCGGGATCGGCGCGCAATCCTTTCACCCTTCCGAAAGGAGACTGCCCGGCAATGAGTTGGAAACCTACTCTGTGGTTGTTGGCTCTGGTTGTTATCATCAGTTTGTTTATTGTTGTTTTTGAACGGAATGTTGATTCCGTTTCGAGGGCATTGCCGCTGGAGGCCCCCTTGCTGCAATTCAGCCCGAGCTCCATTACGCAACTTGCGATCACGGCAGGGACTATTTCCATTGAATGTGCCCGGCGTGAGGGCCAGTGGTTTTTAATCCGACCTGTTGAAGCACGGGCGGATGAAGCCCGGATCAATCGGATTATTGAGGCGTTGGGCGATACCCGTATTCGGGAAACCCTGAGTCCTGAGCGTCTTCTTCAACGCCATCTGTCCGCCGCCAGTTTCGGCTTGGAAATTCCGCGTGCCCAGCTTTTGGTAGGGAACGAATTCCGGGTTGACGAAATTCTGGTGGGTGATGAATCCCCGCTGGGAGATCTGGTCTATCTCCGCTCAAAAAACGGTGTGGACGTAATGGGGACAACGTGCAAGGTGTCCGACATTCTCCCCCTGGACCTCGATAGCTTCAGGGATCGTTCCGTTTTTCCTGCCGGCCTCAAGCGGGTGACTCGTTTGGAAGTGAAGTACACGGGCGGGTTTGTGCAGTTGGCACTTCGGGAAGGACAGTGGAGCATCCAGCAACCTATTGATGCCAGAGCCGATAACCGGAGGGTGGAGCAGTTGCTACAGTCACTTATGGCCTTGAAAGTGGATGCTTTTGGTGCCGTTGAGGCTCCTGCTGACCCTGCCGTTTATGGATTCACAGCCGACGAGGCTATGATGCAAATTTCACTGACGTATGAAGGAGGCGCAACTCCCCTGGTATTGACCGTGGGGAAGACCCGGCAAGATATGCCGAATCTTGTTTATGCCAAGATCAGTGATGTTGCGTCCGTCTGTTCCATTAACCGTGATGTCCTTTCATTGCAGAATATTAAGCTCGAGTTATTAAGAGATCGCCGTCTTTGTAATGCTGATCCTGCAGAGATTGTGTCAATCCTGTTACGGGAAGGGGATTCTAAACTGGTGCTTGAAAAGAACGAAAAAAACGGATGGCTGATTCTGGAGCCTTTTCGGTTCAAGGCGGATGCCCAGGCTGTGGGAGGGCTTTTAAGAGCTATTTGCAATCTCAAGGTGTTGAAGTCTTTGAGTGGGGGCACAACCAATACGCTCATGGGCGTCTTGCCGGCATTTCCCTGTCGCCTGGCTATTGCGACTGTTCAGCCATTAGGCGTGACTACTAATCAGTCTCTCGCGCAGGTGCCGGAGGGAACCAGCTGGAGTTATCGGTTTTCTGTTCCGGCTACAGGGGGATCCAATAATCAGGTCTATTGTGAGGAAAATAAAACCTTAATGGAAGTTCATCCCCAGGAGTTAAATACGGTTTGGCCCCTGTCCCGGCCGGCCCTTTCGCTGGCTGATCCGCGTCCTTATATGGATTGCCGGATGTTTGAAATCGCCTCCGATCAGGTGCGACGGATCACTTTGTCTCGAAATGGTCGCGAGGAAACCGTGACGCTTGGGAATGATGGGATTTGGATTGCAAACTCACCCCCGGAAGGACGGATTGTCAAGGGCACCATCCCGGCCTTGTTGAGCCTGGCCGCTTCGTTACGGGCGGAACGGATTGAAAGCATGAATGCGGTAACCAATGTCTTGTCGTATGGCATTGAAGAGTCCTCGCCGCGGATCACTTTCGGGTTAACTGGTACAAGTGGTATCCAAAAGACCGTCATCATTGGCGGAGCCTGTGATACGAATGGTGTCTACTCGATGATTCAGGGCCAGGATGTGGTGTTTGTTTTAAAGAAGGAAATTGCTCAGACCCTGTCGCTTCCTCTGGTTGAAGCGCATTGAGTTTGTGTCCCCGGGTTTACGTATGAGCATGCTTATTCCCAGATTAAAACGGTTCGCCTGGCAGGGGCATGTGCTCATGATCCTGCTTGTGGGCGGGGTGGCGGCTATACTGGGGTTGGCCGTACTCGGTTTTCCTTCCTTTCTTACCAGGTGGATTTTGGCCAGTGCAAACAGTGGTGACTATTTTGTCCAGGCGCGCGAGGTTTATCTGGATCTGGGCGGCGGGCTGAAGGCTCGAAATGTCAGCGTGTATCGTAAAGGGATGCCCGGCCCCCCCTTTCTTGAAACCCGTGAATTGCGCCTTCTCTATCATCTTTTTGAGCGGCCCAGATCAGGACATACGCGGATTAAAGAGCTCAGGGCCTATGACGGCATAATACGACCATTGTGGAGTTCGACTAGTCTTGGACCCAACAGAAATCCGGCGATAACCGCAGGGCTTTCCTTGGATAATCACGAAAACAAAACGTTAAGAGAATTCGACTTGGATGTGGCGTTGTTCAATTTTGAAGTTCTGGGGGTTTGGGTGGAGCAGGTTAAGTCGGCAGTGCGAGTCGATCATGAGGGAGTCTTCCTGTCACGAGTATCCGGGAAAGTGGGGCAGGAGTTGCACTCTGGGGCGCTCGAAGGGACGCTGGCATGGCGGAATGAAGGTCAATTGACCGGTAGACTTATCACCACTTTTGACCCCCATGCCTTGATTCCAATTTGCGCCATTTATTTTCCTGAGGCGGTTGGGGTGTTTGGTCGATTTTCGTTTCCTGCAAACCCACCCCGGATGGATTTTACTTTTGAAGCAGTAACGAAGCCTGCGCTTTCAGTAACGGCCAAGGGCCGTGTTCAGGCTTCAAATTATGCCTATCTTGGTGCGGTTATTGGTTTTGCCAACATGAATCTGGAGTATGTTTTGGGTAACGGGACTAACCGGTTGAGCATGGCTCCGTTCAGTCTGACCATGGGTGGGCGTCATGCAAGGGGGCAGGTGGATTTTGACTTTGCTTCCGGTATGGCGGATTTTCAGGTTAACTCGGAGGTCAACGTGGCGGCCGTTCTGCGACTTATCGGCCTGAAGGAATACCTGATGAGCTCCTGGAATTTAGAGGAGGGCGCCCGGCTGGCCGCCAAGGGGCGTATCGGGTATTCTCACCCCGAGAATTCGAAAGTAGAGGCCGTGGTCGAAGGTGCGAAAATCGGTTATAAGGGCCTCTTTTTTAATAATTATTCCTTCACCTATAATAATCACGGATATACCCACTCGGTTTCAGACTTTCGGGGAAATATCGGGGGAGGCTTTGCCAGTGGGTCTGCCGTATTCGTGGCGGATCCGGCGGGAACGAATTGGACGGCAGAGGTCAAAGCCGAGATTATCAATGCCGATACCGACGAGTTATTGAAGTTGGTCAGTACCAACCTTGGGTGGCGGATGGGTGGTAAAATTTTCGGAAACCTGGAAGTGGGCGGGATTGGCGCAAACCTTGTGGGACAGGGACAATTAACGATCCGGGATGCACGGGTATTCCAGAGCCCGCTTGCCGCCGGTCTGTTAGAGAAATGGGGGGGCTTGTCTCGGGATCTGGATTTGCCGGATCTGCCTACCGAGGCTCGTTTCTCATTTGAACTTAAAGATAATAAAATAAACAGCAAGGATCTGGTTTTTGAAGCTGGAAGTCTGGGTTTGTTGGCGCGGGGGAGTTGTGGCTTGGATGGCTCTTTAGATTGGCTCTTGAAACCTGTGTTGAGGAGTAATAAAAACGCCACAGGGCGGGCCGTCATTTCTTTGCTCTCCCAAAATCGGCAGGGGGGATATTCCCTGACAGGAACCTTTACTAAGCCAGAGTGGCGCCCTTTGCCCAATTTGAAGAAAGAGTGAATGATGACACGATCCGATAAAATCATAAAAAACGTCCATATCAAAACCTACGGGTGCCAGATGAATGAGCGTGACAGTGAGGCGATGGGGGCTCTGCTGGTCCGGCATGGATATCAGTTGGCGGCGAATGAATCGGAAGCGGACGTCATTCTGGTTAACACATGTAGTATTCGTGGGAAAGCCGAAGATAAGGCGCTGGGCAAACTACGCTTGATCGTCGCGGCTAAACGGGAGCATCCCGGTCTGATGGTCGGGGCCGTCGGTTGTATGGTGCAACGGCTGGGAACGGAGATATTTAAAAAGGTCAAGGGGTTGGATCTGGCGGTGGGCACCCACCGGTTAAGCGCGTTGCCGGCCATGATGGAGGCGGTGGCGGAAGGACGGGGGCCATTAGTGGACACTGGAGAGGCCGACCGGGAGGCTGAAGCCTTGGTCGGACATTTGGGCGGGTCACTCTCGGCCTATGTGAATATTCTCCTGGGGTGTGACCGGCATTGTGCCTATTGCATTGTTCCCACGGTGAGGGGTGCGGAGTGGAGCCGCCCGGCTGAAAGTGTGCTGCGTGAAGTCCGTGCCCTGGCAGAGCATGGATGTCGCGAAATAACCTTGCTGGGCCAGAGTGTGATGTCCTATGGAATGAAAAATCAGGTCTGGCCCGAAACGTTTCATTCGGCAAGGGGTTTTGTGGAGCCACTTCCCCGTTTATTGGAGGCCGTGAGTCAAGTGCCCGGAATCAGGCGGATTCGATTCACGTCCGGACATCCTACAGGCTGCAGTGCTGAAATTGCCCGTGCCATGGGGGAGATACCGGGCGTGTGTGACCACCTCCATCTTCCGGTCCAATCGGGCTCTGATCGAATTCTGAAAAAGATGCGACGCGGGTATACGGCGGACGATTATCTTGCCGCCGTGCGACGCCTGCGTGAATCTGTGCCGACATTGGCACTAACTTCCGATGTGATCGTTGGATTTCCTGGCGAAACGGAGGAGGATTTTGAGGCAACGCGCTGGCTGATGGCCGCCGCCCAGTTTGATAATGCTTTTATTTTCAAGTATTCACCCCGCGAGGGAACTCCGGCCGCAGACTTGGAAGACGATATTTCTGCTGAAGAGAAACTCCGGAGGAATCACGTGATTCTGGCTGACCAGGATGTGATGGGTGAGGCCCTGAATCGGGCGTGCATAGGTAAGACCGTTGAGGTGCTTGTTGAGGGGCCAAGCCTGCGGAATAAAACGCGGTGGGCGGGCCGGTCGAGTACCAACAAAATCACGATCTTTGACCCTCGCGAAGAGGTGAAGGTTGGTGATATAGTTCATGTCTTGGTTGAAAAGGTCGGAGCTCAAACGTTATATGGGACACTGAAAGAGGTTAAGTCGTTATGATGTCATTGGCAGAATTATCGCTTTGGATCGGGGGCGTCTATGTGGCTTTGCATGCGCCACTAGTGCTGGCCCCGCAAACAGTTCGGAAACTTTTTAAGCTGTTTCCTCGTAATTTTTGGCTGGGTGCCGTTCTGTCCGCCATGGCATTAGGGTGGTCTGCGGTTGAAGTCAATGCCATGCCGCTGGGCAACTTTATTGGTGACTATAAGTGGTTGCTTTGGATTTTGACTCCGGTTGTGCTGGGCCTGATTCTGGTGTTCATGAATGAACTTCTTGCCGCCAGGGCCTTGGGCGGGCTGCTGTTGCTGGTGGCTAATCCTGTTCTGAGCATCCAATGTCTTTCTGCGTCCAAGGCTACCTGGCTTATCGCCGGGCTGGCGTATTGCTGGGTGGTTGCGGGAACTCTATTGGTCCTGTCGCCCTATCGCTTTCGGCTTGCGGTTGAAAAGTTTTGTGCCACAGATGGCAGTTGCCGGTTGGCTGGAGCCGCAGGAGTTGTGCTGGGCTTTGTTTTGGTGGTGCTAGGCTTGACGGTCTTTGCTCGCGTGACTTAATAAATCACAATTTGAGAAGCTGCGTCTGGGGTAGTGGTGTGGAACCTGGAAAATTAATCATTTTTGACCTTGATGGAACCCTGGTGGACTCCTGTCAGGATCTGGCTACGGCCGTTAACCTGATGCGAAGGCATTTTGGCCTTCCGGCATTGGCCCCGGAGTCCATCCGCGGTTATGTTGGTAATGGGGTGAGGATGCTGGTGACCCGTGCCTTGCAGGGAACCCGCATTGATGTGGATGAAGCCTTGAAAGTCCAGATGCCGCTCTACCGGGCGCATGCTGTGGATCAAACGGGGTTGTATCCCGGGGTCTTTGAGGGCCTTAAGTGTCTGCGGGAGCGGGGCCACATCCTTGCAGTGGCTACGAATAAGCCAGCCGAATCCTGTGATCTTATCCTGAGGCATCTGGGAATCTATGATTGGTTCATAACCGTCCTGGCGGCAGATCGTTTCCCGGTGTTAAAGCCTGCCCCTGATATGATCACTAATTGCATGGCTACTGCCGGAGTAACTCCCCGGAATACCTGGGTGGTGGGGGATAACTATACCGACTTGGAGTCAGCCCGGCGGGCCGGGGCAAATAGCATTTTTGTTACCTATGGATACGGAGCACCTGGCAACGAAGTTCCCACTTACCAGTGTGATTCATTTGATGCCGTACTGGAGTTGATATGAGTTTTATAGAAATCCTTCTATTGTCTATCGGGTTGGCTATGGATGCGTTTGCTGTTTCAGTTACCAGTGGGATTGCCATTAAGAACCTGCGGCTCAAGCATGCGCTTATGATTGCCCTGACCTTTGGCGGGTTTCAAGCCGTCATGCCGGTTATTGGCTGGTTAGCGGGGCTTGGCCTCCAGCAACTGCTGTGCAATGTGGATCACTGGATTGCTTTCGTGCTGTTGAGCATCATTGGTGGAAAAATGATCTATGAGGCGTTTCAATTGGATGATGCCGAGAAGGCCGACAATCCCCTCAAAGCGGGTGTGCTTCTGGTGTTGGGAATTGCCACCAGTATTGACGCCCTGGCCGTCGGGGTCACCTTTGCCATGATCAAGGTGGCGATTATCACCCCGATCATTCTCATTGGGTCCGTGACGTTCCTCCTCTGTCTGGCGGGCGTCTACATTGGAGATGCCTGCGGTCATTTCTTCGAAAAGAAAATCGAGATTTTTGGTGGGCTGGTTTTAATCGGAATCGGCCTCAAGATCCTCATTCAGCATCTGATGATGTAATCCCCGCAATCCTGCAATTATAAAAGTTAATATTCCCGATGCTTAAGGCTGCGGATGCCGAGCCAGAGGGGAATGATGATCGTTGTGAGGGAGAGGATCACAACCCAGAGGGTGGCGGCGATGTTGGCTTGATGGAACGGAGTGCCGCTAAATCCGCTGGTAACATGCCAGTGCCAGATAAATCCGAATGGTAGAATAACACTGAGCATATACCCCAAGGTGAACACGAGGTTCATTGTCCCCCCGAATCCCGAGATGATAGCCGCCGGATTGGGTTGTTTGAGGTCAATGAATATGGCACCCAGCCCGGTGGCCAGTGCCGCAGCGGAAAGCGATATCGCGATCGCCAGCCCCACTGAGAGCACAGTTAACGCCCATCCCGCCTGAAGCATCCAGGCCGCCAGCCCCATTAAGCCCGCACTGACGGTGACCATGGCCAACGCCGCCAGGGAAAACTTGGTCAGCAAAATACGACGCATGCCTGTTGGTGCCAGTCCCAGAATCCAGAAGCTGTGACCTTCCAAACTTAATTGCGGATATACAAACCGGGCTGCCAGCGAGCAGATGACCGATGACACACTGAAGATGTTTAGAAACACGATCAGGTTTCGCCAGAGATCCGGCATTTGATTGTAGTGAAAGGATCGGAAACTGGAGAAGTAGATCGCTAGTAAGCCAAAAAAGATCAGCGCCTGCGACCATTGCATGGGATCACGCAGGAATGAGCGGATATCCTTCATGACCATTCCCCGGATATCATAGGGAAGGAACACAAGGCTTTTGTCCAGCCAGCCCAGCAGTTCGGAGGACCGGCGACGAAGTCCTGACGCTCCCGCTTCCTTCTGGAAGGAACTGTAGAAGGTTCGCTCCCCCAACCATTGAACGAGGAGCATCAGCACCGCGGTATTGGTGATCAGGACCAGCCATAAAAGGAGTCCGCGTGTCCATTGGCCGCTGGTCAGTGCCATGATTCCCTCCGAAACCCAGCTGTTCGGCATGAGGGGGTGGGAGGCGAGTTGCAGGCCGGGCAGAAAGCGATTGAGGATGAACGAGGCGTCTTCGTTTAGAACCGGGCGGATTTGGATGATGCCATAAATCGTTGCGACCGATACTAGGCCTGCGATGACGGCCCAGAAGATCCTTTTGCGTGGAAACCACCGGACGGCAGCCAGAGAAATCAGCGTTCCGATGGCGCCACACAAGAGAACAAAAGGGATGGCGAGAAGGAGCGTCCAGACAGGGAACAGTAGCCCAAGGCGGGCATGCCAGGCATAGGCGGCGGTATAGGGTAGCATCAGAAAGAAAAAGGCCCAGGAACTGAGCAGGCTGGACTCGATGAATTTATAGGTCACCAGGGTGCGTATATCGAGGGGTGTGGTCAGTAGAAAAAGGGTTTCCCGTGATTTAAAAATGGTGGAATAGGAGGTGATAACGTTGGACATTAATAGCATGATGCCGAGCCCGAGGAAGAAAAGGGCGAACAGGCGATGGGTAATCATGAAGCCGCCTCCCCCCATTTCCGAGAGGAACCGGAAGCCGGATATAAACATGGCGAAGAAACCTCCCATCAGCCCTGTGGCAAAAAGGAGAATGAAGGTCACCTTAAACACCGACTCGCGCTGTAGCATGCGCCGCAAATTGCGCAGCACAAAATAATCCTTCATCCAGATGGCGGTTAGCGGCGTCATATGCTGGTAAGTTTCAGGAAGATCTCTTCCAGTGTGCCATTGTTGCCGGATTGGATTTGCAGTTCACTGAAAGTGCCAAGGGCGATGAGTTTGCCACCGGAGATAATGCCGATCCGGTCGGCGATATCCTGGGCCAGGGCGAGAATATGGGTAGTCAGGAGAATGGTCATACCATCGCGTACCTTGGCGCGCAGGAGATCCTTGATCATGCGAATGGAATGGGGATCAAGCCCGATCAGGGGTTCATCAATCAGGATAACCTTCGGGTTATGGATAAAAGTGCCCATATAAAGCAGGCGTTGGCGCATGCCGTGCGACAACTCTCCAATCAGGGCATTCCTAGCCTCCTGTAGCCCGAATTGTTGGAGGGCCGCCTCGATATGATCATTTAAATCGGGGCGAGTGATATTGTACAGTCCGGCCACAAATTTGAGAAACTCGACAGGCGTGAGTTTCTCATAGAGGAAGGGCATGTCGGGGATGTAACCCATGATGCGCTTAGCCTCAACGGACTGGGTCTGAATATTGAATTCTCCGATTTTAATAGTGCCGGAATCCGGGCGTATCAAACCGGTAAGCATCTTGATGGTGGTGGTTTTGCCGGCACCATTAGGCCCGAGGAAGCAAAATAGTTCGCCGGCAGGGATGCTGAGTGACAAATCCTTGACCGCCTGAACCGCCCCGAAATGTTTATTAAGATTCTGAATATTGATCATAATGGACACCCTCTGCCTACTGCCCTCTGCCCACTGTTTACTGACTTCTGATTTCCACTTTCAGTTTTCCAATCACGCTCATTAATTTCATCTGTTCGGCCAGTTCGCCTTCGATGAGAGAGAGGTAACCGGTATTGACGATGGGGAGGCCTCGGGTGGGATCCATGTCCAGCCACTGGCCAACATAGACTGAAGGCCAGGCGTGATAGTAAAATTGGCCTTCATGAAGCGTGAGGCCTACCCTGACTTTACAGGGAAGACCGGCGGCTCTGGCCAGTCCTGTGAATAAATAGGTGTGCTCATTGCAATCACCCTGGGGATTAGCCAGCACATCCAGTGCTGAGGGCAGGCTGACCGTGGGCTTTTTCTCAACTTGGGTGAATACCCACTGATAGATCGCCATCGCAGCCTCCAGACTATTTGTCCAAGCTCCGGTGATCTCCAGCGCCTTTTTGATCAGCCGCTTGTCGCTTGCCTGAATGAAGGGAGTAGCGGCCAGCCACGGACTCATGTCTGCAGGGATCTCGGTTCTGGCGCAGCCGGTGGTGGGCAGGGTTTCAGAACGGACGATGACCTCGACGGTATTGCTGTTGAGGGATATTACCGTTTGGCGCTGGGTTTGCAGATCGTCACGTGAGAATGCAGGGCCTATGAGGCGCAGGGTAACTGCTGGTTCTGAGGCAAGACGGGCGACTGAGCCGTGAATCGGGACAGCCAGTGAGGTCAGCATGTCGTCTGTTCCCTTTTGGGCCCCGGCCGACAGGGCCTCCTTGGTGCTACAACTTTCGATGGTCCAGCCGAAAGGGGTTTCCTGTTTAAGCATAAGGCCATCACTGTCTATCCAGGAAAGAGTCTCCATTCCATCAATCTTTGCCGCCAACACGGTGGTCGTAATGGCTTTGTTTTTTTGGAGCAGGGATTCATGGCGCAGGGCACGAACGGTAACATTCTGGGCGGTCATGGTTACGGGATTGAAAATTTGCAGTACGGCATAATTACCAGGGCTGAGTGACTTCAAGGTCATTTCGGTCATGGGTGAATAAATTACAGCTCCCTCAGGAATGGTGATATCAAGGTGTTGGGTTGAGCCCATCCCCTTGATGGAAACACTGAAAAGGTTCCCGCGTTTCCGAATGCCTTCCACGGTGATCGCGTAGCCAGTAGAGGTCAGCGAGAAAGAGAACGACGACAGTTTATACAGGGCATCCACAATCGCGTCCGCGTTGACGGCTATACGTTGGCGGCTTCCCATAATGGTGATGGAGAGGATGGTGCGGTTGTTGATCCGGTATTGGGTGGTACCGTCTTTTTCATCCACATCGACCGAGGTGTGTGTGTAGCCGATAGGTTTTCCCTGAAAGGAAATTTTCATCCAGCGATCCATGATCATGACGCCGTGCGATAAAAAGGTGCGATATCCGGCTGAAGAGTGAGTTCGCAGTTCAGGGTAAGCTTCGTAGAAAATGAGCCAGCCCATGGCGGCCAGCCAGAGCCCCAGGATCAGGGTGACAAGCCACCTTCGTTGTGATCTTTGCGTGATTCTGTTCAAACTCTTTTTCTCGGTTCCGGCTAGGCCGGGTTAAAGGAGAATAGAAAATCAAGAACACCTGAAAAATCCTGAACTACCGGGCAGCCGAGCGCTGCCAGTTTGCGCCGGGACTGATGGCCGCCGGTCATCAGGAGGCAGGGGATGCCCATGGCTTGTGCGACCTCGTAGTCGTGGGTGGTATCGCCGATCAGCAACGCACCCTGTTTTTTGATGCCCGTGTTGTTAAACAAGGCATGGCCAAGATCTATTTTGGAACTTGCATAGAGATCATTGAGCCCATAGATGTGCTCAAAATAGGGAAGGATTCCCCGCTCATTGATCATACGCTTAAGGATTTTAAGTTCACAGGCCGAGAGGATGGATAGTCCGAGCCCTTTGGCCTGAATAGTGGTCAGTGCGGCTTGAGCGCCCGCTCGGAGAAGTACCGAGGCGGACGTACGTGCGTAGGCTTTATGGTAATCATGGGAGACCTCATCCCAGTCATGTTTCGAGAAATCAAAGCCCAGTTTGAGGTAGTAATCGCGGACGGGAAAATCAAAGACCTCCAGATAATCCTCATGCGAGATAGTGGGTAATTTCCGATCTTTCAGGAGAATGTTGAGGGCATCCACGCAAGCCTGCGCATCATCCAACAGGGTCCCATTCCAGTCCCAGATAATATGTTTATATGAAACCATAATCAACTCTTCCAGTTTCTGACCTGTTCGATAAGCTGATTCAAAATGTCAGCCTCCTGAACCGTGGCCAGAAATGCGCCTTTGACATAAATGGCAGCTTTGCCTTGTCCACCGGCGATGGCGATATCGGCCTCACGAGCTTCACCCGGCCCATTGACCAGGCAGCCCATGACCGCCACGGTGGGGTGGGGGGCCGATGGATTGGTGCGATAGAATTTATCAAGTTCCGTTTCAACCTGCTGGGCGAGTGCCACCACATTGATCTGAACTCTGCCGCAGGTGGGACATGAAATAACGCTGGCGCCCGGCGGCCTCAGGCCAAAGCAGCGCAACAGTTCGAGGCCGACCTTGACTTCTTGAATAGGGGAATCGGTCAGTGATACGCGCAGGGTATCACCAATACCTTCGGCGATGAGCATACCCATTGCCACGCTGGAGCGAATCGTTCCATTGAGGAGGGTTCCCGCTTCGGTGACCCCGAGATGGAGCGGGTGGTCAGTCGTTTTGGATAACAGACGGTAGGCTTGCAGTGTACGGGGCACATCAGACGCTTTGACGGAAATCTTGATCCAGGTATGTCCGGCATCCTCGAGAATGCGAACATGCCGCATGGCGCTTTCAACCAGGGCTTCCGCTGTGGCGCTCCCATATTTCTCCAGTAAATCCTTTTCCAGTGAGCCGCCATTGACGCCAATACGGATGGGGACCTGACGTCCAGCGGCGGCCCTGACCACCTCGCGTACACGATCCAGGCTGCCAATGTTGCCGGGATTGATTCTCAGGCCATCTATCCCGCCCTCAAGCGCAATCAGGGCGAGCTTATGGTTGAAGTGAATGTCGGCGATCAGGGGGATGGTTACTTGCTTGCGGATGGCCGCCAGTGCATGTGCGGCTTCCTCATCGATGACAGCGAGACGGACAATGTCGCAGCCGGCTTCCTGAATTTCCTGAATCTGCATGACGGTGGCCGCAACGTTGCGGGTGTCCGTTTTCGTCATGGTCTGAACGCTGATCGGTGCGTTCCCTCCAACGATTACCGAGCCGACCTGAATCTGGCTGGTGGGATGACGCTGGATGTCGATGGCGGGGTGCATATTACTTGCCGGGTTCGGCGGGGGGCGCATTGGTTGCTGCTTCAGACAGAACTGTCGTGACGTTTGTTTTCCCGTTCATCCATTTGTTGATTTTGCCGCCTATGGCCGTATAGCGATAGGTGTCACGGCCGGTGAGAAACACAAATAGGACAATCAACAATATGGCGAAAAGGTTGGTGAGTCCCACAATAATTTTTGAGTGAAGCGGCCGGCGGAAGATCATTTCCCACAAGGAAAAGACGATATGCCCCCCGTCCAGCACAGGAATGGGCAACAGGTTGATAATGGCCAGATTGACATTCAGGAAGCTGGTGAAGAAGACGGCGATCATCAGGCTCAGTTTGACCACGTAGTAGTAAGCGATCAGGATGGCCAGCGGTCCGCCAATCTGCTTGGCGGTATTACTGGCCTGCCCAGGGACGGTCAGGGCGTGCAGGGTCTGGAAGATGGCGGTGGAATGAAAGTGAATTTGCGTCCACGGTGAGGGATGAACGATCTTGTTGAAGTCCACATCAACCTGCTTGGGATTGAATTCAATGCCGATACGAATCCGTTCCGTGGCGGGGTCGTAGTCGGGAGTCACCAGAGTGGTCAGGCGTTTCCCGTCACGATAATAAACCATGGGAACCGATTTCCCCTTGTAGTTCTGCATGATGCTGACGAGGTGGCCGGGGCTGTAAATCTTCTGGCCATCGAATTCACTGAGCAGGTCACCCCGCTGAAAGCCTGCTTTTTCGGCGCTCATGCCGGGCGCTATATTGAAAACCATACACAGCCCTTTGCTGTCGATCTGGCCAATCGATTCCGCGCCGGGGAGGGTGAGTGTGAGCTGCTCAGACACGCGCTGAACGGTAACGGTGGCCAGAGTATGGCGTGAGGACGTCATTAGAAATTCGACCCAGTTTTTAACTGGCTGGCCATTGACTGCCAGGATTTCATCGCCGCAGCGCAGGCCATTGGTGTAAGCCGCGCTGGAGGTGGCCACATAGCCGACAATCGAGGTCTCTTCCGCGACTGAAGCCGGTTTGCCAACAACATATACCACCCAGGCAAGGAAGATGGCGAAGACCATATTGCCTGCCGCGCCGGCGATTGAGACGATGATCCGTTTCCAAGGGGCGATGGCTGGAAGATTACGGGCGGGTTCCGTTGGCGTTGATTCTGGAACGTCAGACGTCTTGGTGGAACTGTCGGTCTCGCCTTGAATCAGGCTCATCCCGGTCGGGTCCAGTTGGGGCAGGGCAACATACCCGCCCAGCGGGATAATGCAGATTTTGTAAGCCACGCCATTGTAGGTGCGCTGCCATATGGCCGGGCCGAACCCGATGGAAAAAACATCCACTTTGAAACCGAAATAACGGGCGGCCAGAAAGTGGCCCAGTTCGTGAACGAAAATAGTCATCCCGAATAAAATGGCGACGATGGCGATGGTGACGATGGCAGTTAGCATAGGTTCAGGCTTTCTTTCGTTTGGCGGCAATCAGGCAGACGCGTTTAGCTTCCTGCCGGCTCCAGTGATCTGTTGTGTATATTTGGTCAAGAGTAGGTTTGGCTATGACGTTATGGTGTGCCATAACCGCTTCAACGGCATGCCAGATGCCGGCGAATGTAATTTGATTGTCGAGAAATGCCTGTACGGCAATTTCATTGGCGGCGTTTAAGACGCAGGGCATGGTGCCACCCGTGATGGCAGCCTTACGGGCAAGCCCGAGGCAGGGGAAGCGATCCAAGTCGGGCGTTTCAAAATGCATGGCGCCCAGGGTGGCGAAGTCCAGTCTTGGAAGCCCGCCATCCTCACGATCCGGCCAGGTAAGTGCATGCTGGATGGCAAAACGCATGTCCGGCGGACTGAGTTGCGCCAGGATACTGCCATCCACAAACTCAACCATCGAATGGATGATGCTTTCCGGGTGGATGACGACATCAATGCGATCATAGGGAATCCCGAAAAGCCAGTGGGCTTCCATGATTTCCAATCCCTTGTTCATGAGGGTGGCCGAATCAATGCTCACCTTGGGGCCCATGTTCCAGCGGGGGTGCTTAAGTGCCTGGGCAACGGTGACTTTGTCGAAATCGATGGAACGATTCGAGCCGAACGGCCCCCCGGAGGCCGTGAGAATCAGCCGACGGATCGAGGAGGCCGGCTTGCCTTCCAAACACTGGAAAATAGCGCTGTGCTCGCTGTCGACGGGGAGCAGCCGGGCCTTGTTCTGGCGCGCACAGTCCAGAACCATTCCCCCGGCGGCCACCAGAACCTCCTTGGTGGCAATGGCCACATCGGTTCCCTGTCGGAGCGCGGCGAGAACCGGCTTCAAACCAGCCATCCCCACCATGGCGCAAAGCACGAGGTCTGCATCAGGAAGAGCCGCCAGTTCTTCAACCCCGCTGGCACCGCTGTAGAGACGGATATTTTTCGGACTGCTCTGCCGGGTGGCTGCCGCGATCCCCGGATCGGCAATGGCCACATGTTTAATGTGAAGCTCTGCGGCTTGTTCCAGCAGCCGGCTCGCGCTGGTGTTCGACGCGATACCAATAATTTTGAGGCGGGACGGCAAAACTGCCGCAACGCGAATGGCGTTTTCACCAATGGATCCCGTACTGCCCAGAATAACAATTTTCTTTTTCATGGGTTTTAGATGACGTGAGCAAACCAGCGCAGATAGAAATACAGGGCCGGTGCCGCGAACAACAGACTGTCGATAACATCCAGAATTCCGCCCATACCCGGGAAAATACAGCCGGAATCTTTGAGCCCGGCACTGCGTTTTAATAACGATTCAACCAAATCCCCGATGACGCCGATGGCGGCTAAAAATGCGCCCAGAAACAAGGCGTGTCCAAAAGTGATGGTGAGACGGCCCAATTCAGCCGTATGACTTTCCGGGCTTGGATTATGCCACAGCCAGAAGAGCGCAAGGCTGGCTAAAATCCCCGTGATAAATCCGCCCGCCAGACCTTCCCACGTTTTACCCGGCGAGATGCGCGGGAACATTTTGTGACGTCCACAGGTGCTTCCAACCAGATATGCCCCAACATCCGAGGCTTTGACTACGACGATGAGGTAAAGGATCACGGCCCGTGCCGTTGGACTAAACGGCATATTCCATGAGGTGGGCGTCCAGCGGAAGCAGAGATGCATCATGAACATCAGCATGAGGGGGAGATAGACGAGTCCCAGCATGGTGCAGGCGATGGTTGGGAGCGGCTGAGGGTTTTCCTTTTGGGGGAATTGCCTGACGAAAATAATGAATACAATCATGGTAACCACGAGGCCGGGCAATTCACGCCAGGCGTCGGGGGCCGCGGGACCGATAATCGTACTGACATTCAGGCTCACATACGCTGAGGCTAAAATGGCGACGCCGGAGACAATCCCGATATTCCGGAAGGCGGGGATACCGCTGTTTTTCTGGATGTTATAAAACTCAAGAAGCGCCAGAACCGCGAGCACCATGACCACCACGACTCCCAGAATGGAGGGAAGCTTGAATAGGAGCAGGCCCGAAGTGCCCAGTAGAATGATGGCGCTGAAGAGTCGGCGAAGCAACGTCATACCAGTCCTCCAAACCGACGGTGTCGTCGGGAATATTCTTCAATGGCCTTCACCATATGCTCTTCCCTGAAGTCCGGCCACAGAGTGTCGGTGATATAAAGTTCGGAATAAGACAATTGCCAGAGTAGGAAATTACTGATTCGCATTTCACCGCTGGTCCGAATCATCAGGTCGGGATCCGGTATGTCCGGGGCATAAAGATGGGCGGCGATAGAGGCTTCGTCAATCGCCTCGGGATCAAGTGTACCGGCTTTGACTTGTCTGGCCAGCTCCTGGGCCGCATGTGCAATTTCCGTACGCCCCCCATAACTCAAGGCAAGCACCAGGGTAGCCTCCGTGTAATGTTCCGTAGCCTGCATGGCCTTGGTGAGTTCGTGCCGGACGGATTCGGGGAGATCGCTGAGTCGTCCGATGGCCCGGAGCCGAACCTTGTTCTCATGCAGTTCCTTGACCTCGTCACGCAGGAATTTCTTAAGTAAGGCCATCAAGGCGTCGATTTCCGCCTTGGGCCGGCTCCAGTTTTCCACGCTGAATGCATATAAGGTGAGATAACGGATGCCCAGCTTCCGGCAGGCCCGGATGGCGGCACGAACCGATTCGGTGCCTTTTTCATGCCCCTTCGACCGGATCAGTCCCCGCTGCTTGGCCCAGCGTCCGTTGCCATCCATGATGATGGCAACGTGCGTCGGACTTTTGGCAGGCTCGGCGGGGGCTGGTGTTGAGGCGTTTGCCATATCCGTTAGATTGCCACGCGGAAAGTGCTGTGCCGTTTCGGGCTCACCGACAGGACGCCCATGGGGACGCCGCTGATATCACACAGGGCCTGTACGTATTCCTTCGCCTTGACGGGCAACTCGTCATACGACTTGATGCCGCTTGTAGGTGCCATCCAGCCGGGAAATTCCTTGTAGATGGGCTTGCAACGCTCAAGTGTGGAGATGCAGGCGGGAACGGTTTCGTAGCGCTTGCCGTCACATTCGTAAGCCACGCAAATCTTGATAGTCTCCATTTCGTCCAGCACATCAAGTTTGGTAATGGCCCAGAAATCCACGCCATTGACCATGGCGGAATACCGCGCGACCACGGCATCAAACCAGCCGCAACGGCGGGGGCGCCCGGTAGTGGCTCCGAATTCACGGCCCCGCTTACGGAGGCCTTCGCCGGTGTCATCCAGCAACTCGGTAGGGAAGGGGCCTTCACCAACACGGGTGGTGTAGGCCTTGATCACACCCAGAACTCGTTCGATGGCGCGGGGCGGAAGGCCGGTACCGACGCAAGCACCGCCACTGGTGGGATTGGAGGAGGTGACAAACGGGTAGGTCCCGAAGTCGATGTCCAACATCGTTCCCTGCGCACCCTCAAACAGGATTTCCTTTTTGGCCTTATGGGCGTCATTCAGCAATTTGACGGTATCGGTGATATAGGGGGCCAGAAAGGCGGCCGCTTCACGAACCTCAGCTAAAACCTTTTGGATGTCGAGCGTGGCGGCGCCCAGTGCGACCAGCTGCTCATTCTTTTCGGCCAGCCGTTCGGTGAGCCGGACTTCAAGATTTTTATCCAGCAGGTCGCCCATCCGGATACCGGATCGAGTGGCCTTGTCGGAATAGGCCGGGCCGATTCCGCGTTGGGTGGTGCCGATTTTAGAGCCAGCGGAAAGCCGGTTCTCACGGGCGGCGTCGAGGGCCTTGTGATAGGGAATGACGGCATGGGCCCGGTCACTGACGTGGAGGCGCCCTGCGGTTTTGATGCCGCGCTGCTCGAGATCTTTGATTTCATTTACAAGTGCGATGGGGTCAATGACAAGTCCATTACCAATCACACAGGTTTTATCCGGATAGAGGATGCCGGAGGGAACCAGATGCAGAACATACCGTTCGGCTCCGATCTCAATCGTATGCCCGGCATTGCTGCCGCCCTGGTAGCGGACGACAACATCGGCATCAAGACTTAAAAAATCGACAATTTTACCCTTACCCTCGTCGCCCCACTGGGCCCCTATCAGCAATGTATTCGGCATTCGATAATCCTTTCAGTTCACGGCGGATGAAGGCGGTGGTATATCAAAAATATATTAGATCAGCAAGCTTTGTAGGGGAGTAATTTTCCGGAATCCTGCCCTGCTGTCTGCTGGGCTTGCTATTGTTTTCTGAATGGGCTCTGTGTATCCTTGCGCCATGTCAAATGAACCAGAGATTGTTTATGGGCGGCAGCCCGTATGTGAATTGTTGAGAGCCGGGCGTCGCGACGTGAAGCGGCTATTGATGGCGAATAATGTCCGTCAATCCTCGGCCGCCATTGTGCAACTTCTCAAGCTGGCCGAAAAACGCTCCTTGGAGATTCAGTCGATGGCACTGTTCGAGTTGGATCGGCTTTGCCGTGGAGGGAATCATCAGGGGGTGGCCGCCATGGTTGCGGAATATCCCTATGCTGAGCTTGCGGATTTGATAGAAGAGTCAAAACTGCGCAAATTACCGTTGCTGATGTTATTGGTGGATCATGTGCAGGATCCCCAGAATCTGGGTTCCATGATCCGTTCGGCGGATGCCGCCGGTGTGAATGGGGTGGTTATTGCGCGGCATCGGGCGGTTTCAGTGACCCCGGCGGTCGTACGGGCTTCGGCCGGTGCCACCGAGTATGTGCCGGTGGCACAGGTGGTGAATTTACACCAGGCGATGTTGACCCTCAAAGAGGAGGGGGTGCGGCTGGTGGGACTTGAAGGTAGCAGTGAAGCCGTGTCCTACGAGGAGGCCGATTTGACGGGCCCCATCGGGGTGGTCGTGGGGAGTGAAGAGGAAGGCCTGGGTAAATTGATCCGCGAAACCTGTGATGTCGTGATCCGGCTGCCGATGCGGGGCCATGTGGGCTCACTCAATGCGGCCGTGGCTGCCGCCATCGCGATGTTTGAAGTTCGCCGCCGGCAAGGGCAGGCCGCAATATAATTATGAATGATACTGAAATGTCGGATACTGTTTTGGATGTTGCCGCGCAATCCATGTATTTGCCGCAGGTGTCCGGAACGTTTTCCCCTATGACGCTTGAGCAATTGCGGGAAAACTACGAAGCCATCATCCGGGCTAAAGCCATTTACTACCCCGCCTCCTATCAATTCATAAAGGAGTTGGGGCGCGGACGGCAGGGGATCGTATTCCTGGCTCTGCGGCAGGGTGCCCGGGGCTGTGTGACCCGGCATGCCATCAAATTATTCGACCCGGGTAATTATCCGAATCCTGAATTATATTGGACTGATATGGGCCGTATCGCGGTTCAAACCTCGCGGCTTCAGGCCATGCAGAGCCCCAATCTTGTCTCCCGCGACAATTATGAGGAAACCTGCGGGATCGGCTACCTCCAGATGGATGGAATAGATGGCGTGGATATGAAGCAGTTTCTGGATGGGGCTCACCTCTCGACGGCACGTTTGCGAAGTACTCCTAATGAGTGGGCTCGTTTTACGGATGTGATTTTCAGGCTTGGTGGACGTAAGATTTTTGTGCAGCCCGGGGTTGCCATCTATATTATGCGGATGATGCTGCGCGGGATGGAAGCCTTGAATTCAGCGGGATTTGTTCATTGTGATATCAAGCCCGGCAACGTCATGATCGACCGGTTAGGCTATGTGAAATTGGTGGATTTCGGGCGGGCAGTCCTGATCGGGGAAAAATCCAATTGGTTGTTGGGAACCCCCATCTATATGGCCCCGGAGATTCATGAACGGAAGTCGCCCCAGGTTCAATCGGATATTTTCAGTGCCGGACTTGTGTGTCTTGAAATGCTCCGGGGCGAATCCATTTGTGATCCGGCGATGGATGAAGATGAATTATTGCGGTTCAAACGGACACTGGCAGAGAGGTTGCCAGGCCTCCTTCCTGACTATGTTCGCCAGAATGAGCGTTTTGTTCACACCTTGCGCAAAATGCTGGCACCCAACCCGGCGGATCGGTTCAGTTCCGTTAGCGAAGTGGATTCCGGCCCGGATGGCTTGCTGCACGTTCACAAACAATTGGTTTATGCCGGCAAAGATTCGGAATACGGGCGTGAATTGGAGTCCTACCTGACGAAAATCGTGAAGTGAACACTCCACTTCTAACCATTCTGCATGTGGATATGGACGCTTTCTATGCGGCTATTGAGGCGCTGGATCATCCTGAGTGGCGGGGGCTACCCTTGGTCGTCGGCTCTCCACCTGATCAGCGCGGGGTGGTTGCAACCTGCTCCTATGAAGCCCGCCGGTTTGGGATCCATTCCGCCATGCCATCGCGCACGGCCGGCAAACTCTGTCCTCATGCCATCTTTGTGCCACCCCGGATGGATCGGTATGCCGAAATTTCTAGTCAAATTATGGCCATTCGAACGAACATATCGTGCGACCTATCCGGTTGGTGGGTTTCGGGGTATCCAATCTGGTGGCCCCGGATCAGGCCGTCCCGGCCCAGCAGGAGCTTTTTGACGATCTGGCCAGCAAGGCGCAGGATAGCCGGAACAAGAAGCTGGATCAGGTTGTGGATGCCTTGCGCCAATCCTTTGGCAGTGACGCGATCAAGCGAGGAAAATACACTGAAAAAAGGAGACAGGGTTAGTTTTTAGAATGCGTAAAGAATTTCCCACCGGGCGAAAACAGCGGTATCGGTATTTTTGTAGTAGTTTCCGGGCTCCAGGCATTCAAGTAGAAAATAAGTTGTCAATTTGTCCTTCGGACGAAGGGCGTTTTCGGCCAGTGTGAAGTCCTGCCTTAACTGACCCATCCATCCGCGTTCACGGCCGCCCCCGTTTCCATCCGCCTCCATAGCTGCCAGATAATGGATTGTGGCGGTGGTTTTTGTCCGTTTGGTCGGGGTGATGGAGAGGCTGAGATTGGGGTTGATCAGGTTCGACCACCGGAACGCGGATTGTTCTGCGTCATAAGCGAAGACGAGCAGTTCGCTGCTTTGCGGACAACGCGCCCAAAGGGGATTCCATCCCTCATCTGTGGCCGTATTCGGGTCGTCGCCGGAGAGTAGGTAAACACCTCCTTTAAGAACGGGCGTGGCGGGAGCTGAGGCGAACTTCTGCGCCAGGTAGGCATCCACCATATAACCGTGCATGTCCGTGTCGCCATGTTGTCCATATTGACCGGCAACTTCCAGATTTCCGGTCAGGGTGTCGTTGAACACCGGCATCAACCGGAAGCCCGCCGTTTCGATGTCATTGTCAGGGTTCCGTAATACTTTGGCAGAGGTGTCCAGGGTTTGCCACGCATAGGTGGGGGTTGCAAACTTTCCGCTAGCATCCGGTTTTACGGGTTGGTCATAGGCGCTTTCCCGCTTGAAAATCAAGTACGCCTCAAGGGGCAGGGTCTTGAGGGTGGAATTTTTAAGATACATTCCGGCACCACTTTCTGTGACGCCCTCCGGGGCCCTGGCAAAAGCCGATAAGTCGCGCTGCGCGCCATTGATGGCTAACTGGTCTTCAGGTGGATTATAGATGCCGAAGAGATCCAATTGGGAATCGGGAATCGATTTGACCGTCGCCTTGGCGGCATTGAAATACAGTGTACGAGATCCGTCGCCAGGGGTGCCGTCAAGCATAACCCGGCCATTCCCGTACTGGAGTTCCTGGCGGCCGGCGCGAATATCCACCGTCTTGTCGAGAAGATCCCGGGCTTCCAGGTAAAGATTATCGAAAACAAACTCGTCCGGCCACTCCGACGAGGAGCGTTGGGGTTTCTGGGACATGTCGGGATAGACCCATGAACGGACTTCATTCACGACCCTGGCTTTGGCTGTGACGGAGGGAAGAATGTCGAGTTCAGTCCAGAGCCGGGTTCGGAATCTGAAGTAGTCATTTTCGCCACCACGGCTGTAGGCTGGCACATCCACCTTGCTCGGGATATGGTCGAAATATTCCCAGCGTGCCCGCTCATCGCCTCCATAACGAACGGCGGTGATATTTTCAGCGCGGGCTGAACCTGCGGTTAGGAGGAGGGTAAGTAGGGAGAGTCTCAGAAAAGGCATACTGTGGTTCATATTCATCATTCTTTCGTATGGTTTTGCATGGGGTTTGAAGCTTGCCATAAAATTGGCCACGGATACAAGAAGAGTCACTCTAATTTCCTGATGTAACTGCGGATTTCATCCAGCCGGTCATCCGGGGAGGTTGATTTCAGGCGGGGGAATCGCCCACCCGGCAGCATCAGGTAGTCGTTATGGCGCTTGAGCATGATCTTGGCATCCTCGACTTCGATGGATTTAATCTTTTTCCCTGCCGCCAGAATGCGGATTTCAGCGAGTTTGAGAAGCCGCTCACATTCAGCCGGGATCGGGCCAAAACGATCGCGGAAGCTGTTGCGCAAGGCACGTACTTCCTTAACAAACCCCGTTTCAGCAATACGCCGGTACATGCCCACCCGCAAGCGTTCATCCTCAATATAAGTGGCCGGGATGATGGCAGAGTGGTTGGCCCCGGTGTCAGAAGGAGACAGGCTAAGAAAGTCGAGGATGATATCGACATCAATGACAGGCGGCAGGGGCTCGCCTTTTTTCTGGGCGATGGTATGGCGCAGGAGTTGGCAATAGAGGCCGAAGCCGACGGCGGCGATGTGACCGCTCTGACTGGCCCCCAGTAGATTTCCCGCGCCCCGGATCTCCAGATCACGCATCGCCAGCCGGAAGCCCGTGCCAGCGCCGGAGTATTGCTTGATGGCTTGGATGCGTTTCCGCGCGGTGGGATCTACATGGGCCTGCGTCGGCAATAGCATATAGGCATAAGCTTTGTGCTTGGATCGCCCCACGCGGCCCCGTAATTGATAGAGTTCGGCCAGTCCGAAACGATCCGCGCGGTCAATCAGAATGGTGTTGGCATTGGGAATATCCAGTCCGCTTTCAATAATGGTGGTGCAGAGGAGGACGTCAAATTCTCCCTGGGCGAAGTCCCTCATCACTTCCTCCAGGGCACCCGCGGCCATCTGGCCGTGACCGACCCCGATCCGGGCCTCGGGCACCAGGTGCTGAATCCGCTCGCGCAGTCGTTCAATACTGTGTACCCGGTTATGCAGGAAGAAGACCTGGCCTTCCCGGTTCAGCTCACGCAGGATAGCCTCACGTATCACCGCATCGGAGTCAGGCGTGACGATGGTTTCGACGGCCAGTCGTTCCTGGGGCGGCGTCTGGATAGTGCTCAAATCACGGGCCCCCGTCATGCTCATATAAAGTGTGCGGGGGATCGGAGTGGCGGTGAGGGTCAGGACATCCACCAGCCGGCGGATGTGTTTGAAACGTTCCTTATGGAGGACGCCGAACTTTTGTTCTTCATCAATAACCACCAGTCCGAGATCCTTGAACACGATGGTGGGCTGTATCAGGGCGTGGGTGCCGATTACAATATCTACCTTGCCTTCAGCCAGACCTTGAATCACTCGGGTGCATTCCCCGCGGGTGCAGAAGCGACTGAGCATTTCGATCCGGATGGGAAAGGGTGCCATACGTTCCGAGAAGGTCTGGAAATGTTGCTGGGCCAGGATGGTGGTGGGGACCAGGACGGCAACCTGTTTGCCCGACATAACGGCTTTGAAGGCGAGGCGTATGGCCACTTCGGTTTTGCCGTACCCGGCATCACCGCACAGGAGTCGATCCATGGGGCGCTTGGACTCCATATCTTTTTTTGCTTCGCGGATGGCCGATTCCTGGTCATCGGTTTCCTGATACGGGAACGAGGCCTCCAGTTCGTGTTGCCAGGGGTTGTCAGGGGGAAAGGCAAAGCCTTCCTGGGAATCGCGCGCCGCCTGAATTTCGAGCAGGGATGAGGCCATATCCTGCACGGCATGCTGAGCCGCAAGTTTTTCATGGATCCAGCGTTTGCCGCCAAGTTGGTGCAGCGGAGTCGTGTGTTTGCCCACGCCCACATAACGGGTCAGAAGATGGGCATGGGAAACGGGGACATAAAGTTTGGCTCCCTCGGCATACTCGATGGCCAAGGCTTCCTGAAGCTGATTGCCCATGGTGATTTCGTGCAAGCCGAGGTAGCGGCCAACCCCGTGATCAATATGCACCACCAGATTGCCCGGCTCCATATCCGTCCAGTCCGTAATCCGGGTGCCACCACCGGCCTGTGTCTTGCGGGAGGGAAGGCGTTTCCGCTGAATTTTGCGGCCATAGAGATCCGGTTCAGCCACGACCATCAGATTGAACTCAGTACTGGCGAATCCACCAGTCAGTGGCGCCATGATGATGTCGGGCTTGGCCTCCTTGAAGATGGCTCCGTAAACGTCTTCAAAACGGGTGTGGGTGCCTTCACTGTCAAAGAAGAACGCCGTTTGGGTACCGTTGACAAGGCTGGCGGCGGTGGCTGTGAGAAACTTGCGACGACTGGTCTCAATGGCGTCCGGATGCAGGACGTGCCGCCCGGTAATGGAGGGGATGGGCTCCACGGGTTGAAAATCAAGAGCGAGCAGGGGGCAGGGCTCATCCGGTCGCGAGCCCATGAAGACCTGCCGTAAGGCGGAGCGCGCCAGCAGGGCGGCCTCCATGGCGGCGAGCCGTTCAACAAAGGCACTGGCTTTGGCTTCACGAACAGCCTCCTCATAGGTGGCTGTGTGAGCCAGTATGGAATCCTTATCAGCCCAGATAACGATGATGTCGGTAGGGCGAGGCGTCCCTGCCGAGCCGTCTTGGAGTGATGGCGTGTTTGTCAACAGGGAGCCAGGCCGGGCTCGAAGGTGGTCAAAAAGAAAAGCGCGATTCTCCGCCTTGGATCGCAGGAGTTTCCATTCGCTGGCGGGAGGAAGTAGGGCTTCCGTCACGGGTGCCAGCGACCGTTGCTCAGCTGGATCAAAGGTCCGGAGCGACTCAACGGTCGAGCCAAAGAACTCGATGCGGATTGGCCAGGGGCTGGTCAGGGGCCAGATATCAAGGATGCCTCCGCGGAGCGCGGCATCTCCCTGGAACTGGACTTCAGCCGAGAAGGAATACCCGCTTTGCTCCAGGTGGGTGGTTAATTCCGTGGGGTCAACTTCGTCGCCTGTTTTCAGGATTCGGGTATGGGCCATGAATGCCTCTCGTGACAAGGTACGTTCCATGAGGGCCTGGGCGCAGGTGGCAATGACGCGGGGTTCACCCGGGGCCAGTGAGGTCAGGGTATCCAGTCGGGCACCCATGATGCCCAGATCCGGCATCGTGGCGGTGTTGGTGGGGAGTACTTCCCAGCTCGGGAAGACAAGCGGGGGGGCTGTGTCGGGAGGGGTCAGGGATTGCAGGTCGCGTGCCATCCATTCCAGTGAGCGGGGCCCATCCGCGATCCAGAGGACTGTGGCATGGGACCATCGTGCGAGTTCCCACACCATCCAGGCTTCGGCAGCGGCGGGGATATCGGGAATGTGGATGAGGTGAGCCTGGGCAAAGGCATCCGCCAACCGCGATTGCAGGCGGGCTTCAATATCCTTGTGCCAAAGAAAAATACTCATTCCCAAATCATACCGGAAGAGAATAGGGCGGTCAAAAGAAGTCCCGCCTAAAGTGGCAGCGGCGTCTCGCCGCTGTGCGCCCCGGATAGCTTGCCATTCGAGCGCGCATCAGGCACAGTTACGATATGGCGAAGGTATTGAAAAAAGCACGGAAGCCTTGGTTCCTCTATCTCATTGAATGTGAGGATAAGAGTATTTACACCGGTATTGCCGTGGATGTCGCCGCCCGTTTCGCCGCCCACCAAAAAGGCACAGGAGCCCGTTACACGCGTGCTCATCCCCCCGAAAAAATCCTCACAGTGATTGAATTTCCCAGTCGCTCCGCCGCCTCACAGGCGGAATACCGGATCAAACATATGACCGCCCCGGAGAAGCGGGAATTCGCACGGTATGCAGGGTAATTCACGCGTGGATCCCCTGGTAATTATTGAATACTCAAACGGCGGCGTTTGGCTGGATCCAAGTCCCTTCGTCATGGCTCAGTAACTTTTTTACTGAAAGCGCAGCTTGGCCCTCCTATACTCTCACGCCATGAATTTGCAACGAGGGATATTTATCACAGGAACGGATACCGGGGTGGGGAAGACCTTTGTGGCTGCAGGTATTCTGGCTGGATTCAGGGCGGCGGGCAGGAATGTGGCCCCGATGAAACCGGTTCAGACTGGGTGTCATTTGCGGAAGGGCACCTTGATGGCACCGGACTTGATGACGTCGCTTAAGGCTGGCGGAATGCGAATTTCTGCTGCCGAGCAGGCTGATATGGCTCCCTATTGTTTCAAACCTGCCTGTTCCCCTCATTTGGCGGCCCAACTGGCCGGTACGCGTATTTCGCTCAGTTGTATTGAAAATGCCTTCCGCCGTTTAAGTCACAAGTATGATGGGGTGATTATTGAGGGCGCAGGAGGAGTACTGGTTCCTTTGAATCAGAAGGAAACCATGCTGGATCTCATGGTGCGACTGCAGCTCCCTGTCTTGCTGGTGGCCCGTCCCGGGTTAGGTACGATCAATCATGTGCTGCTTTCATTGAGAGTCCTGAGAGAAGCCCGTCTCCATGTCTTAGGCGTGGTCTTGAATCAATCTGCCCCGGGGCGATGGGGCCAGATTGAGGATGATAACCTCCGTGCGATTGAACGGATGGGAAGCGTAAAGGTCTTGGCTTCTATCCGGTATGAACGCTAGGGCTGAATGAGATGGATTTGGGTGCCGGAGGGGACTTCAATCGTGAGGCGGCCATCCAGTTCTGAGAACTGGCCTTTAGGGATGCAGGTGAAACGAAATAGATCCACTCCGTTGGTTCGGCTCCAGATGGCGCTATGTCGAATGTGATTCCAAGGCCACCCAAAGCCCTGTATTTCGCCCGTTATGATAATACGATCCGAATGAGTTGCGGATGTCTTCTGATCAATAATGCAAAAATCAGGATAGGGGTGGCCGGGTTTAGCGACAACCAACTCCACGATGGGATTACTCCCTTTTGGAATCACTTCCTTATAGTCAAGCTCTGCAAACGAGGGCGTGCTAAGCAGGACGGCCCCGATCGTTGCAAGGCCAAGTGGTGGGGCCAACCAAAGCAACCATTTGGATCGCCAAATTGATTTTTCACGTGTGACTGCCGGGTAATCTTCATGAAAAGGGATATTCAAGACAAAGTAATAGAGCGCCCAAGCGGTAAGGCAGGGGAAGACCGCTGACCAGAGTACGTCGGAGGCGAAATGTGCCCCCGCAGCCATACGGGCTATTCCAATCACAGTGCCGTAGATCATGATCCCGGCCAGAAGGGAGAACCGGATGAGCTTTTTCCGGCGACGTGCTAGAAAATAGAGCACGATGAAATAATATCCCATTGAACTGTGGCCGCAGGGGAAGGATTTGCCACGACCACTCATGCCCTTTTCGTGGAAACACTGGTATTCCATCCGTCCGCCGAATTCCGAAACCATTTTGGGCCGGGGCCGCCCCCAATGATCCTTGAAGACCGTGTTGACAAGGAACCCGGGGCCGATGACCAGTGTCAGAAAGATGAAAACCGCATGACGACGCCAGGGTGTTAAGGAGGGCCGATATCGGGCCACGACGAGAAATCCCAAACCTGCCAGTGCTGTGATGAGGGCAGGGAGGGTTCCGAAAGTGTAAAGAAAACGGAAGAAACCGTTGAATTCAAGAGGCCAGGCATGAGGGAGTCCCGGGTGATAAAACCAGGACAATATTTTGAGGTCTGTCCCGGGCGTCAAAAATGGAACTACCGCAAGCAAGGTAAGAAGAAGGATCCACGCCAGATCGGGGATCCATAGTCTGCGATAACGGGATGAGGGAGTATCAATCACAGCGGTTGATGAGGAATAGGCCAAGACCGGTGGCCAGTACTACGGGTATCCATAATATCAAATGAGGCTGGGTCCAGGGATACTTGGTCAGAGTTTCGGCTACAATAACGAAAAGATAGAAGGAGAAAATGAGGCCCAGACTGATGCCGATACCGATCGTGGTTTCCTGCCGATGGGTTTTGGTGGCAAGCGGAGCGCCGAGCAGGACGAAAACAAAGCAGGAAATGGCCATCACGATCCGTTTGTTGAATTCCACTTTGAGCGCCATGTCTTGTTTGGCCAGGGCTTCGTTATTCATTTCCGGATAGGAATTTTTAAGATTGCCACGGATGTCTGTGATTTCCAGCAAGGACATGTCGCTTTTTCGTTTCACCTTTTTCGGGTTATCAGCACCCGTCAGGCGAGAAAGATCAATGGAATAAGGGAAATGGCTGGCCGTTCCTGCTCCCGGTCGATCTTCGTAAAAGGGGTCAATCCGCACATCATACAGATCAACCAGGATGCTCTTGTTGTCTTCTGCTGTGGAGACCACGCCGGAGCGGGCACGGATCTCGCGGGCAGGCGAATTTTTTTGCGGAGCCTGATAAATGATGATGTCTTCGATTTTATTGTCACGCTTGCTGCCGATATAGAAGGTCATGCCCGGGAAATCACGGATGGGGCGGCCTTCCTCAATCAATTGCAGGGGGGATTCCAGCCCCAACTGCCTCAGGGCATCACGGCGCATATGATAACTTTCCGGGATCAATTCGGCATTGAGATAGAGGCATACCGCCGACATCAGGACGGCAAAGAGAATGGGTTGTCTCATGATCTGCAACATCCGGATGCCGCTGCTTTTCATGGCTGTTATTTCGCCGTTGGCCGATAGTTTGCCGAAGGTGAGAAGCGCTGCCGTGATGATGCTGAAGGGAATGGAGAAGCCGACGGCGGAGGGGAGCCCGGCGAGAAAAATCTTCCCGATCAGGTAAATCGAGCCGCCCATGGCGATGGCATCCGCAATGCGGAAAAGCACCATGACGCACATGACAAATGTCAGTACGAGCAAGGTCATCACGAAGGTGACCAGATAACTGTCGCGAACGTATCGTGAAACAATGCGCAAGTCGGGAAATCTCCTCAAAAGGTTCCGTTCTTATACTGGTGGAGAGGGGGCGAAGTCAACGCGGAAGGCGGGTTACTTTGTATGGGGTTCGCGCCAGGGGCCGCGATACTCGTAGGCAAAGTAGACTCGACCGTAAAAACGGGAGCGTTCAATCAGCTGAAAGTAAAGCGCCTTCTCCCAAACCCACTTCTCGTTATCCAGCAGGATGGCGGGGCGACCCAGCAACTGCGGATTACCGAGATCCGTGTCTGGAAAGTAATCGTACGAGGATTCCCTGCCGCCCATATAACTGTCAGCACTGCAAACCCGGGGATGGCCTTTGGCATAGAATGCCAGCAAAGCGGCTCGCCCATAGGTTGACACGATATAGAACGGCTCCTGACCTGTGTCCTTTTTCAGTTCTGCGGCGGCGCGTTCGGCGCTCTCTACAATGGCCTTGAATCCCGTGATGCGCTTAAGCATGGGCTGGGTGTTGACTTTGATGCCCAGAATTTCAGACCCGTTGATGGCGGCTATGGGATATTTTCCCAGTGCAATAAACAGGAGGCTGACGAGCCCGATCCCAACGGTCCAGCCCCACAGCTTTCGGTTGATGGCGTCACCGGCGCGATGAGCCGCCAGATAGCCGGCCACGGGAATAAGGAAAATCGTAAATCCTGCCGCCGGCCAGTTCAATTTGACATCGGTGCGTGAGGAAATCAGCAGGTAGAAGGCCAGAATGGGGGCGGCAGTATGCAGTGCGTAAGACATGATGTTCCGGAGTTCCGAGTGGACATGTTGCGGCTTGAAGGCTTCGCGCATGGCCCTGAACAGAAGGAAGGCCGCAGGAGGGGCGAGGATCGCCAGGGGATAGATGAAATAAGAGAGCGTCCAGAGCGGGTTGTAGGGCCAGCCACTATGGGCGGGGGCATCTCCACCAGGCAGTCGGGTGGCTCCTATCAGATGGGCTAGAGTGGGCCAGCCCCGTTGGACATTCCAGATGTAGATGGGCATTGAGAACAATAAGATTCCGGCGAGAACGGCGAGCAGGGCGGTAAGTCGCAGCTTCCAGGATTGAACCCCATGGCGGAACAGGTAGAACAGGACCCCGGGCAATGCCAGCAGCATGGTGTATTTACATAGCATGCCAATGCCTATGATCGACCCGAACAGGAAAAACCAGGCAGTAGAGGGGGTGCGCCTTTTCGCCATGAGCCAGCCGACATAGGCCGCCGTGATCCAGCAGACATAGTAAGGCCCGTCTGTGGTCATGAATTGGGCAGTCCCCTGATACACCGGAATGAGATTGAACAATAGAAAGACGTACCAGGCTGTCCGGATATTGCCCGCTGAGGTCGAGAGGGCAAAGCGCGCCAATATCAGGCTGGCCGCAAACGACGCCAGGGCGGCCGGAAGCCGTACCGCCCATTCTATGTTTCCAAAAAAATGCACACTGGGTGCGATGAGCCACGCCACGGTCGGGCCTTTGCTGTAATACGACCAATCGAGGCGGCGGGACCAGTCCCAGTACTGGGCCTCATCCGGAACCAGGTCGTAAGGACATATCCAGATGAGGTAGGCGATACGGAGGATTAAAATGGCCAGGGCGGCGAGCAGGATGCCCGCCCAGCCCCGGATCCATCGTGAAAAAGGGTGATCTATGGTCAACATCAGCGCTTATTTCAGGCCCCGCTTAACCATCATCACCATATCCTCCATGAGATTCTGCAAGTCTTCCTCGTGCGTCACCTCGTCCTGAAGAATTTGAAGAACCATATTATAGGTCACTGGATCCCTGTCTCTGCTGAACTTGAGCAGTTCATTGTAATGCTTGATGGCGCATTGTTCGCCGCTGATATTCTGGTCGAGGATGACCTTGACGTAGGGGTCCTTGGGGGCATCATAGCCGCAGTTGGTCAGTTTTAGCCAGACTTCAGGGCTGAGCGCCGGTGTTCCTCCGAGTTGGATGATCCGGTCAGCGTCCAGTCCGGCATGGCGGAGTTCATCCGCGGCGTGCTGGGTCAGTTCCGCCATCACGGCATCCTTCATCGGTCCCTTCACAACCTTTGCGCCAAGCCAATACTGGTAATAGGCCAGCCATTCATCGCAATACAGCTTATTCAGCATGGCGATGATTTTATCCACATCCTTGCCAACGATCTGTCTTCCTGCGGTACCCATGGTGTCCTCCTGTGTTGAATTGATTTGAGAGACTCGTCCTACCTATCGATTACTCAAACAGTAATGCGGTTTCGGAAGAGCGTCAACTCTGCTTTGTGGATCATCCCCAGGCGAAACCGCTACTCGTGAAAAAACCAGCGCCGCTATTGCCGCGATGAAAAGATGCCGGCTTGAAATTCAGGAATCCCTGCAGTTGTCCTGATCTCCGGAAACCCCTCGCCCTGGCCCCTCTACCGGTCGAACTCCTTCGTCGCTAACTTAATCGCTAACTTTGTCGGGGAAGACATCGACGAAGTTAGCGACTAAGTTACCGACGAAGTTGGAGTGTCAGGAGGAATCGTGTAAGCGGGTCGGTTAAGGGTATCCGGTTAAGGGTGGCGAGGAAGTGTGGAACTCACACTTAAACGCACTCTTAACCGCCACC
>JBAWZF010000027.1 GCA_037143175.1 bacterium | reverse complement strand
CGCGTGGAGGGCGAAGAGGTTCATGAGGTCTCGGTGGGGCCAGTGCATGCGGGGATCATTGAACCTGGCCATTTCAGATTCCAGTGTCATGGAGAACAGGTGTTTCATCTGGAAATCTCGCTGGGTTACCAACATCGCGGTGTGGAGCGAATGCTGAGGGGTGGTCCCGACAAAAGGACGATTCATGCGATTGAAACGCTGGCGGGAGATACGACTGTGGGGCACTCGGTGGCGTATTGCCGGATTGTTGAGGCGCTGTCGGGTTGCCAAGTCCCGGCCCAGGCGCAGGTGATCCGCGGCATCGCGCAAGAATTGGAGCGACTGGCCAATCATACCGGTGATCTCGGGGCCATGGCGGGAGATGTCGGGTTTTTGCCAACGGCGTCCTATTGCGGCCGACTCCGTGGAGATTTTCTTAACATGACGGCGGTCCTCTGCGGGAACCGTTTTGGGCGTGGCCTGATCCGGCCGGGTGGCGTCGGGTTCGATGTGGATGCGGAGTTAATCGAGAACCTGTTGAAACGGCTGGATGATAGTCTGCGAGATGTGGAGAATGCCGTGAATCTACTGTGGAAGTCCCCTTCGGTCATGAGCCGATTTGAGGAAACGGGTCGGGTGCTGGTGGCGACGGCCTTGGAAATCGGACTGGTAGGCCCGGCGGCCCGTGCGTGTGGTTTGGAGTGCGATGTGCGCCAGGATTTCCCCTATGGTATTTACCGCTTCTCCCAGATTCCCGTTTCAACCGGGAGAACGGGAGATGTATTTGAGCGCGCCTATGTCAGGTGGCTGGAAATTCAGCGATCTGGAGATTTTGTGCGTGAGCAACTCAAGATGCTGACTGGTGGACCGACGTGGAATTTGCCAGAGGCGCCTGCCACCAATGCCTTTGTGGTGGCACTGGTTGAGGGATGGCGGGGCGAGATTTGTCATGTGGGGTTGACCGATGAAGCCGGCCGTTTCGTGACGTATAAGGTGGTGGATCCCTCCTTCCATAATTGGATGGGCCTGTCCATGGCGATGCGTAATCAGCAGATCTCCGATTTTCCGCTATGCAATAAGAGTTTCAACCTTTCTTACTGTGGGCATGATTTGTGAGGGGCAGATGTTAAATATCATTACGGCACGAATAAAGCAGGGGCATCGGACGATCGGGTATCCTAAAAAGGCGCCGGTTTTGCCCAAACGTTTCCGAGGACTCCCGGTGCTCCATCAGGCCTGTATGGATGCCTCCTGTGGAGCCTTGGTTTCTGTATGTCCGGTCGGCGCATTGGTGTATCGGGAGGGTAAAGTAACGCTCGATATGGGGCGCTGCCTCTTTTGTGGCGAATGCGAGACGGCTTTCCCCAAGGGGGCGATCACCTTTTCAAAAGAACATAAACTTGCAGCGCGGGATCGTCAGGCGTTAGTACTGGGGACAGGAGAGTCCGTACTAAGGGCGGCACTGGATGAGAAAATGCGGAAAATGTTCGGACGTTCGCTGAAGCTGAGGCAAGTCAGCGCGGGCGGGTGTAACGCCTGCGAGGCGGACTGCAATGTGTTAACGACGGTGGTATTTGATTTGGGACGGTTCGGTATACAGTTTGTGGCGGCCCCGCGTCATGCGGACGGCATTCTGATTACGGGGCCGGTGACAAAAAACATGGAGTTGGCTCTCAAAAAAACCTATGACGCGGTGCCAGACCCCAAGTTGGTCATAGCCGTGGGCGCCTGCGCCATTTCCGGGGGGCCTTATGTGGATCAGCCCCAGACTTGTAATGGAGCTTCGAGCGTGTTGCCTGTGGATGTCTACATCCCCGGCTGTCCGCCGCATCCCATCACCATTCTGGATGGGTTGCTCCGTGCTCTGGGTAAAATTGAAGATCGATAATTTTGAATAGCGAAGGGCATGGTATTTTCATATTCTGGCACCGGTGTGTGGGGTGAAGCGATAACGAAGTAAGTGGCAAAGGAGAATCGGCTATGGCAAAAGTCCTGAATGTAGGGTTGATCGGTTACAAGTTCATGGGCAAGGCGCACAGCAGTGGCTGGCAACGCGTGGGGATGTTCTTTGAGCCTTCTGCCAAGATCGGTATGAAAGCCATCTGCGGTCGCGATCCCCAGTGGGTGGAACAGAGTCGCGCGAAATTCGGGTGGGAATCCGCCGAGACGTCATGGGAAAAGCTGGTCGCCCGCAAGGATATCGATATTGTCGACATCACCACTCCGAGCAATGCCCACAAGGAAATCGCCCTCCGGGCCGCCGCCGAAGGGAAGCATGTTTTCTGCGAGAAACCGTTGGCGCTCACCTTGTCGGACGCACGTGAGATGCTGGCTGCAGCCCAAAAGGCGGGGATCAAACACCAGGTGGGCTTCAACTACCGGTTCTGTCCTGCCATCGTTCTTGCGAAGAAATTGATTGAGGCAGGCAAGCTGGGCAAGATCTACCATTTCCGGGGACGCTTCCTGCAGGATTGGATTGTCGATCCCGAGTTTCCGCTGGTGTGGCGGCTCGACAAAAAGGTGGCCGGCTCAGGTTCGTTAGGTGATCTGGGGGCGCACGTGATTGATGCGGCCCGGTATCTGGTGGGTGAATTTGCGAGTGTGATTGGCATGAGTAAAACCTTCGTGACGGAACGTCCGATCGTGGAGCGTATGGAAGGGCTCTCCGGCAAGGCCGGTAGCGGGGCTCCGCGTGGCAAGGTCACTGTTGATGATGCGACCTTGTTTATGTTCGAGTTCAAGAACGGGGGCCTTGGCCAGATTGAAGCGACCCGGTTTGCGCAGGGGCACCGGAATGACATGGGATTTGAGATCAACGGCAGCAAGGGCAGCATCAGTTTTGACTTTGAGCGCATGAACGAGCTTCGCTATTACAGTGCGGATGATGAGCCCGGGACGCAGGGCTTCCGGCTGATTCAGGCGAGTGAGGGGCGGCATCCCTATATGAGCGCCTGGTGGCCGGCTGGCCATGTCATTGGATATGACACCACCTTTGTGCATGAGCTTTACGAGTTTGTTGAGTCGATTGCGAACAACAAACCCGCTAGCCCCGATTTCAGCGAGGGTGTCGCCTGTTGCCAGATTCTGGAGGCCGTCGAACTTTCGATAGAGCGAAAAGCCTGGGTTCAAGTGGACAGCCTGTAGCCTCCCTCAAGGATATTATTCGAACTGAATCACCTGGCCGGTTTTGTCGGACAGGAAACAGGTTTCCATCAGCTTCATGACCCGCATGACTTCGGCGTTCTTGATGACGGGCTTTGCGCGGCCCTCAATGACGTCGATGACATTGCGGTAGAAATCACACACATCGGCCTTAACGCGTGGCAGGGGGGCCTCAGTGGCCGTCTCATCAATCCGGGGCGCCATGGTTTTGGTCAGCCCGGCTCCGGCCACAATCGGGGTGGCATCCATGTTCTCGATGGTTTGCAGCGTCATGACGCGCCCGCTCAGGGTCCAGTCCTGAATGATCGCCGTACCCATGGTGCCGCTCACATACCACAAAGGCAGGCTCAGGAAATTACGGGTGCCAACCTCAACCATAACCGTTTTTCCGTGTTCGAAAGTCAGAAACACATGAAACCCTTCATCAACCTCTTCACCGGTGGGAAAGTTCAGCTTGCAGAAGACCTGTACGATCCGGCCGGGAATCATGACCGTGATACGGTCTAGAAGATGTACGCCCCAGTCGAGCATCATGCCGCCGCCCTGGGCCTCCAGCCGGCGCCAGTCGCCGGGAATACCGCGTGATCCCTGAACCCGGGTTTCAATATGAAAGACCTCGCCGATTAATTTTTCGTCATAGAGCTTTTTGACGATCAGGTAGTCTTCGTCCCAGCGGCGGTTCTGGTGGACTTGGAACACCTTGCCGGTTTCGGCAGCCACGGCCAGAATAGCCGCCAATTCAGTGCTGTCCAGGCAGACGGGTTTTTCGCAGATGACATGTTTGCCGGCCTTCATGGCCTTAATGGCAATGTCTTTGTGAGTATCATTCGGTGTGGCGATCAAGACGATCTCGACGGCCGGGTCGGCCAGAACAGCATCCAGACTTGGATAGGCCTTGATTCCGCTTTTCGCAGCCTTTTCCTGGGCCTCAGCCTTGATATCGTAAGCTCCCAGCAGTTTCAGCCGGGAGACTTGGCTGATCATAAGAGAATGCTGATACCCCATGCCACCGAATCCAACGATGACAACACCTAATGAACGCGTACTCATGAATATGCCTTGCTTCAGATTATAAACGTTTTTCAGTGGTGATACCTGATGCTCACCACTCTTAAAACAAACGAGCAAAAAGATATCGCGATTCATGCGAGGCGTCAAGGGAGCCAATCAAAAACAGCAGGGCAGACGCATCTATACCACCCCAAAATCAAGAGTTTTGACAGAATTCACAGAATGTTCAGAATGGTAAGTGAAGTATCTGCCTCTATCCCTCAACAATTTTGTATATTTTGTTCATTCTGTCGGAAATTCCTCGTATTGGCCCGGAATTTAGATGCGTCTGCCCTGTCAAAAACAGGGGTAATCTTGCTTTGACTGTTAACGCGGATAACGACACAATTTGAGCCTTATGAAATTTATTTCCTTTACCGCCCTCGTTCTGATGTCTTGCATGGGTTCTTCCTCGGATGCCGGGAATGCCACAGGTTGGCGTGGTGATGCGACGGGCCGCTATCTTTCGGCAAATCCACCACTTTCCTGGTCGAAAACCAACAATGTCGTTTGGAATACTAAGCTACTCCATTTTTCAAACGCCACTCCGTTGCTACTGAAAAATCGATTGTTGGTATGTGAGGAGCCCTCGACGTTGATATGTCTTGATGCCAGCAATGGTCAGATTCTCTGGCAGAAGACTAATACCTATGCGGAGGTGCTGTCTCCAGCCGAAATTGAGCAGGCCAAACAAGTCTATACCAATTTAAGCGCCAATCCCAAAACCCATGGGGTTACGGGCTTTTCCTCGCCCTCGCCGGTAACGGATGGTCAGCGCGTCTATGCGGTTTTTGGAAATGGGGTGGCCGTCTGTTACGACCTGGATGGAACAAGGGTATGGGGTCGCCTTGTGGAGCGGTCCACACATGATTGGGGCCATAGCGCCTCCCCGGTACTGGTTGGGAAAACGATGCTTGTCCATGTGCTCAAGATGACGGCGCTGGATCTCGCTACCGGGAAGACGTTATGGGCCACAGAATCGCCTGCTGGCTGGGGCACCTCTGTTGCGGCCAAGATAGGCGATGTGGATGTGGTGATTACGCCCAAGGGCGATATTCTGCGCATTTCTGACGGGGTCAAACTGGCGCGTTCTGTATCCAAGTTGGACTATTGCGCGCCGGTTTTGGAGGGGAACAAGGTCTACTTCGTGGAAAATGGCGGGAAAGCGATTCGTCTGCCCGCTGCCGAGATCGAGCCGGTCAAGGTAGAGACTTTATGGCAGACCAAGATGGCGGCGGATCGTTATTACGCCTCACCGGTTCTTTTTAAAGACCGGCTTTATGCTGTTCACCAGAAGGGGAACTTTAGCATTTTGGATGCCGTTTCTGGAACGATTTTGTCTGAGCAAAAATTGAATCTTGGGGGTACTTTTTATCCGAGCGTAACCCTGGCCGGACATTATCTTTTTGTGAGTAGTGATACCGGCGAAACGGTTGTGTTTGATCTGGACGATGGCTGCAAGGAAGTGGCCCGGAATCAACTGGAGCCTTTTCGTAGTTCACCTGTATTTGAGGGTGCCCGCCTTTATATTCGAACTCTTGGCGGCGTCTATTGTATTGGCCGATAAAGAGCTATTCGCAGACGAAGGGTGCTACAAAAGCGGAGCAGCCTTAGGCTTCCACTGTTCGGCCCAGGTGATAACAGTCATCAGTGAATGGGCTGATGTTGTTCGTGAATCTCTTAAAGCGGTGCAGTAGAGAATATAGGGTTTTCGTTCAGCATTGTTTTAGAAATCAACCATCACCTTAAAAAAAGGTTGATTCTGAGGGTGCGTAATGTATTGTATGCGAACTCTTTTCCGAGGGATGAATTATTGCGAACCGTCACGAAACCGTCACGGAGCGTTTTTCCGGAAAGAGGAAAGATTTTTGACGAAAGTCCAACTCGTTGAAAATAAACTAGTTAAGACCTAAATGGCGTGGTAGCTCAGTTGGTAGAGCAGCGGACTGAAAATCCGCGTGTCGTCGGTTCGATTCCGACCCTCGCCACCATCTTTTCACCCTTCTATTTCATTGATTTACATCAACGAAACACGCATTTAGATCAATAGATGGCTTCCCGCGTAAGGGCCAATTGCTGGAAGCAATGCCTGAGCGTTCTGCAGAATGGATCAATGCTGAGATCGGATAATGAATTGATATCCAAACGAAAAGTCAACGGGAGGTGGTGAGGATGCGCTGCCATTACTTGCGGAGGAACGGCTAACGTCATCTATCACAGGGGGGTGCAATATCGGGGGAGACTCACCACCTCTACCGTTGACTGATATACATCGTCGCAATAAATGGATTTTAGCGCAATTAGCAAAACCCTGATTCTATATCAGGGTTTTGCTGATGCCGACTCAGGTCAGGTTAACCCGTGATCTTAAGCTGGAACTGTGCAAGCTTTTCAATCACCGCTTCAATTTTGTGGATTGGCGGCAGGATGGTGGTCCTGAAATGAAACGTGCCTGGCGCTTGGCCGAATCCGGAGCCGGGGACTACGCAGATGCCGGTCTCCTCCAGGAGGCGCATGCAATATTCGTCATCCGTCATTCCTGCTGGCAGGGTGATTTGAGGGAATGCATACATGGCGCCTGCAACTGATTGACAGCTAATGCCTGGAATCTTGTTGAGCCCGTCTGCCACCAGTTTTGCTCTGACGCGCAGGGATTCCAGAATAGCGGCGCGTTCATGAGTGTAACTGTCAAAAGAAGGCTGGCCCGGTTGAGGTGCGGTGACCATCAAATAGGTTGCCACCTGCCCGACGGTATTGGCGCATAACGATACTGACTGCATTTTGGTGATTTCGAACAGGACATCGTCTGGAATATTCCGGCATTCAAAATATCCACCACGAATTCCGCATTCGCCCAGAAGTCCTTTTGAACAGGAGTAAAAGCTGAATAACGAAACATCTTTGATGTGGTTCATTTCCAGGACTTTGGCAAACGAAACAAACGAATCCGAGGCCCGATAAATATTATCCTGATAAACCTCATCGGCAAGGATGGCGAGATGGTGTTGTCTGGCAAAATTGATAACCATCTCGATGTTTTTCTCATCCAGAACCGCTCCGGTAGGATTCCCGGGGTTAATCACACAAATAGCCCGGACACGGGTTCCCTCTGCAGTGGCTTTTTGATAGGAATGCTCCAATTGGGCCAGCGTCAGTTTCCAGCCTGTGCTCTCGTCGAGGGAGTAATCGACCCGGCGTCCACCATACAGGGTGATCGTGGCTGAATATAATGGATATTGGGGGATAGAAATCATAATCCCGTCGCGCTCAGAAGAAATGAGCACTTCGAGAATAGCCTGGACACCTTTGCTTGCCCCGTCTGTAAGATAGATGGTCTCGGGATCTGCTTTGATACCGTCACGTTTTTCGATGAAACGAGCAATGGCTTCGCGGATAAAGCTGAGGCCCTTGCTTTCAGTGTAAGCGCCGAGCCCATGTTTGGTCTGCTGAAGAATCAGTATGGCCATCTCGATCACATCGGAGGGAAATAGGGCTTTTCCGGTATTCAGTAAATCCGGATACGCAACGAGCGCAAGAACCTGCCGGATCCACGTCAGCGGCTTTTGGCCGAAAGAGTGGGGGTTCCCGATGTTGCAGTATATAATTTCACGCCCTTCACGTTCCAACTCGGCAGCACGTGCTACAATAGGCCCACGAACAGCATATTGGGTTTCACGTACTGTTTTACCGAGATCTTCAAGCCTTACCACCATGACACTTTTCCTTATTAAACCTTAATTCTGAAGAGTTGGAAGTTTGTACATAACCAGCTGATTATCAAGTCATTATTTTTCTCGAGGGCAGTATCATTGACTTTTCATAGCCCTATACCTACCCTGCGCCCATTATGTGGTTGATTCTGGGGCTTATATCAGCAGTTTTTCTGGGACTATATGACGTATGTAAAAAAGCGTCTCTGAGGGAGAATGCCGTTCTCCCCGTCCTGTTTCTGGCGACAGTATCAACCGCCTTGCCATTTGCAGTTCTTGCAATTCTTTCGCAGTGGTTGGGCCCGGAGTCCCTGGGCCGGGCCTATGTGGCGTCAGTTTCATGGCACGTACACGGTCTGTTGATGCTGAAATCGTTAATTGTAGCCTCGTCTTGGGTGTGTGCCTATTTTGCCTATAAACATCTTCCGATCACCTTGGGTGCGCCCATCCGTGCCGCCCAGCCTGTTTTAACATTACTGGGGGCTATGCTTATTTTTTCGGAACGGTTTTCACTTCTTGGATGGTGCGGTATGTTGACTGCGCTGGGCTCGTATTTCGCCCTTTCAGTGGTGGGGCAGAAAGAAGGGGTTCGGTTTGTTCGAAACGGGTGGGTAGGGCTCCTCTTAATGGGGGCTTTTCTTGGGGCGGTCAGTTCTCTGTATGACAAATATCTGCTCTGCCGCTATGCTCCCATGGTTGTGCAGGCCTACTTCAGCCTGTATTTGGTGGTGATTCTGGGGCTTGTTTTTGCATTATGCTGGTGGCCGCAGCGTCATCGGCATACCCCCTTTCAATGGCGTTGGACCATTCCCGCGATTGGGTTGCTACTAGCGGTGGCAGATTTCTGCTATTTCAACGCCCTGGCCCTGCCGGGCTCGCTCATTGCCATGTTGAGCGTCGTGCGGCGCGGGAATGTGCTGGTTTCGTTCAGTTTGGGTGCCTTGATTTTTAAAGAAAAGAATATCCGGCAGAAAGCGTTTGCGCTCACGGGGATTGTGGTGGGCATTATCCTGATCGGGTTGGGATGAGGGGAAATGCGCTAGCGTTGGGGTGGGAGATGGTGTATGGTGAAGCCTTTATTTCACCAGTTTCGGGAGAATAATGCCGATGAAATGGGTATGGACTACAATAATTGCAATCGCGTTCGCCGGCATGGCGGAGGCGGCTTCGAATCCTTTTGGATTGTTGGGCGGGTTCTCTCCGACTTCGACGATCCCCGTAGATGTATCTGCGCCCACGGTAGATGTTGAGCAGGGGGGTAAAAAAATGATCGCCTCGGGCGGCGTGACTGTCATTCGTGGCGATGAGAAACTGACCGCTAACACGATCATTTTCGATAAAATCACTGAGACCGCCATGGCCACCGGTAATGTGGTGTTTGTTAAGTCCAACATGGTCTGGCGCGGCGAAACATTTACTTACAATCTTGCTGACGGAACCTGGTCGACGGGCGGCTTTGATGCAAATTACGATCCGTTCCACATGACGGCGGCATCGGCGACCAAGACTAATGATTACTTCCTGTTGAATCGTGCGGTGGTGACCACCTGTACCAATGAGCCGGGCCATTATCACTATACCATGAATTGCAGGCGGGTTCGGGTGTATCCCAATGATCATTTCGTGGCCCGTCATATGGTGCTCCGGTTTGGTGGCATCCCGATGTTCTATCTGCCCTACTGGTATAGTTCCCTGAGTGATCGTTCGGTCGGCATGTCCGTGCAGGCTGGATACCGGAGTCGTATGGGTGCCTATCTGCTGACGTCCACAAAGTATTGGATGACGTCCAATCTGCGGGGGATCACCCATTTGGACTACCGTACTGAGCGGGGGCCGGCCGTTGGGCAGGAAATCGGTTGGGTGAATGATGCTGATACCGGGAAAGGGCGTATCTACGGGTACTATACCGATGATCAGGGGGTCCAGAAGGATTTTGACAAGGGGAAGCGCAGTGAAGTGATTGATTCTCAACGGTATCGCCTGACGCTTGATCATATGCAGACCTTTGGCGCCAAGGACTATTTCCTGTCGGATTTCACCTATCTAAGCGATCAATATGTGCTTGAGGATTTCTTTGAGCGGGAATATCGAAATAGTTTCCAGCCTGAGAATTACGCCACGTTTGTTCATCGTGAAGAAAATACAACCTATAGTTTGAGCACCTATAAGCGGCTGAACGATTTTTATGAGGCGGTGGATCGCCTGCCGGAATTTAAAGCGGATGTTCAGCGAAGTCAGATTGCCGATTCGCCATTTTATTATGAAGGCAGGAATTCGGTAGCCTATCTGCAAAAATTGTATCCTGACGGGTCGGGATCAGAGGAGTATTCCGCTGGTCGAGCGGACACAAGTCATGAATTATATTATCCCACCCGACACTTTGGGTTTCTGAACGTGACTCCGCGTACCGGCTATCGGGCAACGTATTATTCCGAGACCGTGAATTGGAGATCGGTCACTCAGCTTGTGGCTACGGTGACGTCGAACAGTAGCGGGGGCGTCACCAGTGGGACTTCAACCAACATTTCTCAAGTTCCCGATTCCATGGGGAGTGATCTGCGATCTCTCTTCAATATCGGGCTGGAGACGTCATTCCGAGCCTTTAAGGTGGTGAATAATGACGAAAATATGTTTGGTACCGGATTGCGCCACGTGGTGGAGCCTTACACGGATTATACGTTTGTGCCGGAGCCTAATATCAGGCCTGCCCAGCTTTATCAATTTGATGAGATTGATGCGTTGGATCGGCGGAATGACTTGCGGTTCGGACTGCGTAACCGGTTACAGACCAAACGTCAGAAGGCGGTGAGCGACATTGCTGATTTGGATGTGTTTACCACTTACAGTTTCGAGGAGGCCGATCAGGATGAGCCTTTTTCCAATGTTGGGATGAAGGCCGAATTTAACCTGGCGAAATGGTGCCAGATCTATATGGATGGCACGTACGATTTGTATGCCAGTCAGATCAACACCTATAATACCCAGGCACGGTTTAAGGTGGATGAGTGGCGTGCCAATATTGAACATCGCTATCTCGTCGACTCCAGCAGCCTGTTGATTACCGATCTGGCCTGGCTCCCGAATAAACGTTGGGAGTTTGGTGTTTACGACCGGTTTGAAGCCCAGACGTCCACGCTCGAAGAGCAGGGCCTCTCGGTAACTCGTAAGTATGATTGCATGTCGGTCGCTTTGGGCGGGAGTTACCTGCCTGCTTATACGCGGGATGACGGGAGCAAGCGCGAGGCTGACTATCGTGTGATGTTTGAACTGTCCTTCCTGGCTTTCCCGAATTTGAAGTTGGGCTCCATGCGGCGGGATTAATTTCGACAAGTGATTGGGTAGAGGAGATAGGCATCATGAAGCATGAAGCATTGACGCGGTGGACGGCGGAAAACTCCGCCGACTTATACGGGATCCGGAATTGGGGACAAGGTTACTTTGACGTGACCCCGGGAGGGGAAGTGATTGTACGCCCCAATGGCCCCAAGAGCCCAACCGAGGTCAGTCTGATGCACTTGATTGATGAGTGTCACAGCCGCGGCCTGGATATGCCCGTTCTGCTCCGCTTTTCCAACATCCTGGCCTCCCGCATCAAAGAGATTAATGAGAGTTTTAGATGGGCTATTTTTGATGCCGCCTATCAGGGGCAATATCGTGGTGTGTTCCCCATCAAAGTGAATCAGCAGGATGAAGTCGTCAGGGACATTGCTGAATACGGACGTGAATATCATCATGGGCTTGAGGCTGGCAGTAAGGCTGAACTGATTGCGGCGTTGGCCTTGATGAAGGATCCTGACGCATTTGTTATCTGCAACGGGTACAAGGATGAAGAATTTGTCGATCTTGCTTTGCAGGCGCTTAAGATGGGGACCCGCACGGTGTTAGTCATTGAGATGCCCAGTGAGCTGGATTTAATTGTGGAACGAGCTGAGCGGCTTAAGGTTCGTCCGGTTGTGGGAATTCGAGCAAAACTATCCAGTCGTGCGGGAGGACATTGGGATTCCTCCGGGGGCGATCGCAGTAAGTTCGGGCTGGATGCCAGTCAGATTATTGCGGTGGTTGATGGATTGCGTCAGCGCAAGATGCTCGATTGTCTGCAGATGCTCCACTATCACCTGGGAAGTCAGGTATCTGATATTCGACGGGTCAGAAATGCCTTGCGCGAGGCGTGCCGGTTCTATGTTGAACTGGTGCGTGAAGGGGCCGGCATGGGCATCCTTAATATGGGCGGGGGCTTGGCGGTTGACTATGATGGGTCCCATACCAATTTCGCGTGTAGCACCAATTATTCAACAGCCGAATATGCCTCGGTGGTTGTCGAGACGGTGATGAATACACTTGATGAATGCGGCGTGCCGCACCCGACGATCGTGACCGAGTCTGGACGTGCCACGGCGGCGCATCACTCTGTTTTGATTTTTAACATTCTGGATGTGCGCCGTTTTGAGCCACTAAGGATTCCTGAAAAGTTGTCGTCCGACTCCCATGAAATGCTGCAGAACCTAATGGAAGTCTGTCACTCCCTTTCGCCACGCAATATGCAGGAAGCCTATCACGATGCGGTCTATTACCGTGATGAGTTGCGAACCCTGTTCCTGCACGGCAATATCTCGCTGCGGGAGCGTTCGCTGGCGGAGACTATTTTCTGGCATGTGGTATGTAAAGTGTCGGAAATGACTCGAGGGCGTAAGTATACCCCGGATGAGCTCGAGGGGTTGGATGCGGCCACAGCAGATGTCTATTACGGTAACTTTAGTGTGTTTCAGTCTATTCCCGATTTCTGGGCGATCGATCAATTATTCCCGATCATGCCGATTCACAGGCTTAATCAGCGACCAACACGCAAGGCGGTGCTGGCGGATATCACCTGCGATTCAGACGGGAAGATTGATAAATTCATTGACCTGCATGATGTGAAACATGTCCTGCCGCTCCATGAGTGGGATGGGCGTGAGTATTACATGGGGATATTCCTTACGGGTGCCTATCAGGAGACGATTGGCGACATGCATAACCTGCTGGGGAACACGAATGTTTTGCATGTCCGGATTGATGAAAAAGGCCGGATTGATGAAGCGACGCAGATCAAGGGTGACCGGGTGGATGAGATTTTGGAATATATGGAATACAGCCCGAACGCCATGGTGGATACTATAAAGGCTCGTGCGGAGAAGGCGGCCAAAAACGGTTTGATCACGCATAGGGAAAAGAATGCCTTTGTCAAAGCCTACAAGGTAGGCATTCGGGGCTATACCTACTTCGAGCAATAAGGATTAGGGATTAATCCATTCGCTTTCTAAATTTTAGAGAAGCAATGGATAGAATGCCAACGCCCCACAGGAAGAGAATGAGGGCAGGGTGCCAGAGCTCGTTAAAACCGGTTCCTTTGAGAAATAGTCCCCGAACAATTTCAAGATAGTACTTAAGCGGGATGAAAGCGGCCAAAACCTGAATGCCCGCTGGCATATTCTCGATGGGAAAGATAAACCCGGAAAGAAGAACAAACGGCATCAGGACGAAAAAGGCGGCCACCATCATGGCTTGTTGCTGCGTTTTAACGAGGGCGGAAACCAGCAGGCCCATTCCGAGGGTGGTCAGCAGGAATAATCCAGAGAAGGCGTAAAGTAACAGAACGTTGCCCCGCAGGGGAATGCCAAAGACCCCTCGAATCACGCCAAGGGCAAGGGTAACCTCGATAAGGCCAATCAGGACGAAAGGCAGAAGTTTGCCAATCATGAGTTCCGCAGGTCGGAGCGGAGTCACAATGAGCTGTTCCATGGTGCCGTCTTCACGCTCCTTGACGAGTGACATGCTGGTGACAAGCATCGTGGTGACAAGCAGCAGCACTCCCATGAGGGCGGGGACCATGTAATAACGCGAGAGCAAATGGGGGTTATACCAGGCCCGAGTTTCCGCCTCAACGGATGGCAGTTTGATGCCTTGCCGTGATAATTGAGCCGTCATGAGTCGGATATTCCGGGTGGAAAACAGGCGAGTAGCCTTTTGGAGCATACTCAACCCGTTGACTCCGAAATTACTGTCAGAGCCATCCACCAATACTTGAACAACTACCGATTGATCTCCGAGAAGGTGTTTTGCGAAATCTGGAGGGATGGTGAGAATAAGGCCTGCTTTGCCGGAAACCAGCAGCGCTTCATCGTCCCGCTCAGCGCCGGTCGCAGGCGTAATCTTGAAATAACCTGAGGCTCCCAATGATTGAACATAATCACGGCTGTGATAAGAGTGATCGTTGTCGCGAACGATGAGGTGAATGTCGCGGATGTCGGTGTTGGCCGCAAAGCCCATAATCAGCAGTTGGAAAATAGGCGCAACAATAAGAATCCCGAGAAGACTGCGGTCACGCTTGATTTGCGCAAGTTCCTTGATCAGGAGGCTGCGGATACGATGGAGAGAGGCGCTTGTGTTCATCTAAAATATTCAGAACCACTTCGTTTGCTCCCGTTCTTTACGAGAGAGTTCATCCTGCAGTTCGCGAGCGCGGGCATCGATGATGGAAGAACGTTCCTGTGTTTTCAAAATCAGCGACAAACTCTCTCGGGCTTCTCGCAATTTCCCCAGCTTGATTTGTGCCTCGGCTGCATTCAAGTACACTTCCAGCCAGGCGTAGTCCCCTTTTTTCACGAGGGAGAGGGCTTTCTGCATGTGCTTTTCGGCTTCGGCAAGATTGCCTGCCCGAGTATAGACAAGTGCCGCTGTATCATGGATGGCAAAGTCATTCTTTTCATTACTAAGAAGCGTGGGCAGTAGAGAGAGAGCGTCAGCGATATACAGGGGATCCTGCGCCAGGGTGAAGATGAGATTATTCAAGACGTTCAAATCGGCGGGATAACGCACGTAAGCGGATTTAAGGATTTTGATGGCGCGGGCGATATTTCCTTCGCGGCGAGCAGATTCTGCGGCCAGCAGGTAGGTTCTTGGCAATGCTTGTTTATTTCCGACTTCACGGGCCAGGGCGTCTTCCAAAACTCCCAGGGCGCGATCAGTTTGTCCCTTTTGGAAGTACAATTCACCCAGGCGTTGTGCCCAGACACTTTCTTCGGGGTAGTGCGAGGCAAGTCCTTCAAGAGCACGGATGATGTCCGGATCTGCTTTTCCGGATCGGATTTTCAGCCCGATAATGATTTTGTAGAATGGCCAAGGCTCGATGGCATGTTCTGTACCGGCCCGGGCACACAGTAACGCCCAGGCATTATCCTGCAGCTTGATGGCGGTTGTCACTCCCAGCACATCCGCCGGAAGTAAACCTTGGCCGTTTTTGATTGCTGCGTGGGCCGCAATACTGGCTGCATTGGTCAGGTTGTATCTTAGGAATAAGTCGCCAGCCCGAACCAATGTGCCCGGCGGGTAAAGGTCGTTATCGACCGCTTTTTGAATCTCGCGATCGGCCCAATTGGAGTTGGTCGTGGACCGGACTTGCGCAACGAGATACGCCAGCCACAACTCAGAGTCGAGCGGCTGGGCGGCCAGGGTTGTTTTAACGGTATTAACATCTTTTTTAAGCAGCACGTGGAGTCGGTTAAGCAGGCCGGAGGAAGGTTGATATTCAAGAGCCTTGTTAATAGCAATTAACGCCTCATTGGTTCGGCCCTGGCGCATCAGCAGCAACGTCAATTCGCCCAAAGCCAGGGCGTTTTCCCGTGAGTCACGGCCGATGGTCCACTTCGATAAATCCGAGGTGGTGCCTTGTCCCTTGGATGCAAACCATGAGGCTTTGGCTGCCTGTAACGATTTAAGGAAGGGGGTCTGTTTAGGCTTCAAAGCCTTTCGCTCGAGTGCATAGTCCTCGTCTTCGAGTTTCCCACCGCGCCATTCCAGTGCCCATTCTGCCGGAGGCAGCAATTCGGTCTGTTGTTTCGGGATAGGGGTATCGCTGAGATTCTCCACACGAACCAGCTTCTGGCCCTCGGTCACGCGACCGCTAGCGAGAAGTAATTTTGCCCGCAGAGCTGGGTGCGGTGCATGTTTCATGTGATTCACCACAAAGAGCGCCTCTTCGCTGAAACCGAAGAAACTCCACATGCCCGCCATCGCCAAAGACCATTCTTCTGACTCAGGGTAATCGTGACGGGCCTCTTCCATGCATTGCATGGCGTAGGAGCCAAATTCAAGCGACATGGCCGCATGGGATAAATCGAGCCAGACGGTTAACGGGGGGTGTGATTCGGAACGCACATATTCAGAAAGGGTTTCGTAACACATTTCCCAATCCCCTTGGGCCTTGTATAGATCCGCGTGTGCGACCAGGAAGAGATTATGCTGCTGGCTTGTCTGTTTTTCGAAAAAAAGGAGTTTGGCGTGGGCTTCATCCCAACGGCCCAGTTCGCCCAGTACGCGGCCCCAGAGGAGTTTAAGGCGCATATCGAGGGCCTTCTTGGATTCCATGGAGCTAAGGGCATCAAGGCAAAGTTTAAGTTGGTGTTCATAACCCTCACGCGTAATGAGGCCGCCGAGTTCTTCGGCCATGGGAATGCGTTCCCATAATTCTTTCCAAGGCGATTGGCCGGCAGAGATCTGGAAGAAGGGCTTGGCATCCAGCATAGCTTCTCCATACCCACCCACCCCCATAACCTCGTGGCGGAATTGGAACCATTTGCGACCATATTCAGCGGGGGCAATCAGCAGTATGGGGTCATCCGGCGCTACAGTGGTCAGACGGGTAAAGGCCAGCCAGCCAATATCGGGGCGGCCAATGGAAAAGGCTCCATCCATGGCCAGAGATAATTCGGGGGCCTGGAGTGTTTTAAGGTTAGCCTTGAAGAGAGTTTCAAACAGGCTTTGCCATTCGGCCTCCGGGCGATCACGCATGATCCGGATGGTGGGATTTAAAAAAGCCGGTTCCAGTTCCCGATTTTTCATGGCCCGGCGAAGTACATTGGCGGCACTGGTGATGTCGCCCACCCGGAGCCGTGCTTCTACGGCAATAAGACCCTGAAGAGTGGTTGCATAGGGGAGATCCGAGTCTGAAAGCCGGACAGAATCCCAGAGATCCCGGGCTGCCATATAGGGGAACAAGCGGCGAATACGTTCCTGAGTTCCGACGCCTCTTGTTGCCAGAACAACATAGGTTGCCACCTCGGACGGTTTATCCAGAACGGCATAAAATTCAGCAAGAACCAATGCGACTCCGGGAAGTTGACGTGATTCAGCGGGAAACAAAGCAACCGTTTTGGCTGCTTCGGGGACTCGTTTGAGTTCCAGAAGGGCCCTGACTTCAAGAACCCGCTCTTCAAGAGTACGATCCTTGACTGGTCGGCGCTGGATAATGCGCAGGGCTTCCTCCTGTTTTCCTCTGTTGATTTTAATCCGAGCCAGATCTGTCAGGAGTTCACTATTTTCGGGGGCCAAAATCAGTGCCGCCTGAATAGCACGTTGGGAGGTCTCCATATCATATGAGGCCAATCCCTGTGCCACACCGCGAATCATCTCGGCGCGGTGAGATACGTTCAGGCGTGAATGAAATATCCACGCCACGATCAAGACCATGGCCAAGACGGTCAAATGTATCCACCACTGGAAGGCAAAGCGCCAGAAGTAGGGCAAGCGCTTTAATTTTTCCTCATCCTCCCCGACTTCATCATTTATAGCCGCAAGGGTTTTTTTACGGTATCGGAAGGCAAGCCACTGACGAAGCAGGACGGCGTCCAGATGAATGAGGCCCACGGCCAGCAGGAGGAAAATGCCCATGGTGTCGTGTAGGGCCTGTTCATTCCAGTTTGGTGGTTTATCTTTACCGAACCAGACCATGCCGGAAATACGGATGACATTGAGAAGCAAAACCTGAACCATACCTACACCGAGAAGTCCGATCATTGCCCGTTTGCCAAATCGCATCAGCAGACCCACGCCCATTCCGCAGAAGAGCACCGTGATGGCTGTTTTCATTCCACTACAGGCCTCGGGAACCCCAAACACCCGTGTGCCGACGCGTAGCACCAGATCATCACCCCAGACCCGGACGTTCAAGGCTTGAAGCAAGCCCTCACTCATCTTGACCGACAGGGACTGCATACCCAATTGGATGGGACCGAAGAGCTGACTGGGCAGGGGATGAATCCAATAGATGAGAAACAGGGCGAGGAGCAGGTCTTTCCCGTGGCGTCTTGGCAAGGCCCACGCCAGGGCCGCATATAAAATCAAAAGCATTCCCAGCCATTCCACTTGATGGATGGGAATGATCATTCCGAAAATTGCCATTAACGTTCCCGTTGCGCCGATGAGTCCAAGTTTTAAACCCGACAATTTGAAGCCCTCATCGGTAAGTTTGGGCCTGAAAATGAGTGCGAGGGCAAAAAGGGAGCCTAGAAAAAAGGAGAGGACTCCGTTTTGACCGGCCGCGAGGCGGGGTAGATTGGCCCAAATCCACGCAGCGACTAAAATAAAGACCGAAAAAAGTACGGCCCGATGTGCGGGCGGCATGGAATGTTTGGAAGACTTAGAAGTCATAATAGTAACCCAGTGTCATGCCGATGGTGTCGCGAGTGCCCGTCAGCAATTCATTGCTGCTAAGTCGTTCCAGATGTTCGACATAAGTGTAAAGTTTCAACCTGTCAGTGAGGGTTTGAATAAGTCCAGCCGTAGAGGCCCAGGTGTCGTAGTCGTTACTCAGATAAAGCTCTCCGTCTCCAATCTGACCTTCGGCGGGAGTGTCATTCATACGCATCACGTAGGCAGAGGCCAAGGTTAGCACCAAGCGGCGTGTCAGGGGGCGGGAGGCGGAAATTTGATTCGCCCAATCTGAGTAGGCGGCGGCGTTGGCCAGCTTCGGGGTAACGGTTTCGTAGGCTGATGAAAAACCAATCGACCAGGACTCGGCGTTTGCATATTGGATGTTATACTTTACGGCGTCTGTGATTTCATATCCGGCCATAAAGCCGGCGCGCTGATAGCGGTGGTACGCGATGCCGTGGCTCAAGGTTTCAGTGAGCCGGGTTTGAAGTCCAATTCCGCCAATAATCGAATCAGAGGTACCGTTGGTTTCGTAGGAGGAGGTGCTGGCACTGGTTAATTCAGCCAGACTGTAACCCAAAGACACATTCATAGTGGTGTCTTCCGTGAGATCTGTATTCAGGTAACCCAGATAATCCTGTTGAAACTGCGAGCCGCGTGAGGCGAGGTAATCCCGCCAGTAATAATCTGCTTTGGCGCCCACGGTGGTGAGCGGACTGATACGTTGGCGATAATCGAGCATCTGGTGATAGATCACACTTCGGGAGATATCGTAGCTGTTGTCTTGTGGAATCGTGTCAGTACGGCTGAAGGTATAGCCAAGGTTCTTGTCCGGGGCCATCTGCCAGTCCAGATCCACGCCTGCCAGATTTTGAAAAACCGGGTAGCGCTGACCGCTTAAATTATCCGCGTAACCCCGGGCGTCCACGTAATCCACGCGGTAAGACGGGCGCTCGTATACGCGTCCCCGGATAAAGGGGGTCAATTCAAAATCAGCAGACAAATTGGCGGAGAAGCCGGAGCTTTCTTTGCCGGTGTAGGCCTGGGCGTTCCGCCCATTGAACGAACCCAGCCAGGAATCCTTTGTGGCGCCAAAGGTGAATGAGCCCATATGGGCGTAAAAACCAGGGTCGATAATCTCAACATCGAAAGTATTGTCCTCTGTGCCAAGAGGGAACGCCCGGTAGGTCAAAGCAAAGGAAATATCAACGGCAAGATATTTACTGATAATCAGGTAATTTCTCGCAGTCAACTGGGAGATCAGGGGGAGATCAACGCCGTCCTTTTTCATCTGTCCGTAACGGGTGGGTTGCCCGGCGGTGGGGGTGACGCCGGGGGCATGCCCGTTGTAGAGGTAATCCATTCCGGCGCCGCTGCTACGCGTGTAGCGTATGCCCGCCGACTGGAAGAACGAAAGGTCCGAAAAAAAGGGACCAATGCGAACATTGGCATTATCTGGCACGGACTCAATACCATAAGATTCAAATCTAGCCACTTGGGCTTGTGTCGTATACAGATCCAGCGTAAGAAAAGTTAGAAAAATCAAACTCCAGCGCCGTGTAACTGTCATGATTAAAGCCCCCATTCCATTGATTCCTATTTGTACGACCCTGCGCCCGTGGAGGCAAGGAAAATACAAGCCAGTCAGTTCTGATCCCTGGCAAAATATTGTAAATATCTTGCAGAAATTGAAGAATGTGCTAGAAAAAGATGTCATACTTGACAGGGTTAAAAGGTTTCAAGCCCTAAATTGAGTTGAACGGAAGAGTTGCCTTATCCGGAGAAACACCATGAGTACTGATATCACTGCGACAGCAAACGTCATTAATGATCAAAAAGAAATTGTTGATTCCGTCCGGCAGGAGGTCAATAAGGTCCTTGTCGGACAGGAACGATTACTGGACAGGATGCTCATTGCTCTCATTTCTAATGGGCATCTTTTGATAGAGGGCGTTCCAGGGTTAGCCAAAACCACGGCCATCAAGACGATGTCCATGGCGCTTGGTCTTAAGTTTCAGCGAATCAGCTTTACCCCGGATCTGTTGCCTGCTGATGTCATTGGAACCATGGTGTTCAATCCGCGTGAGGGCACCTTTACGCCGCGTTTGGGTCCCATTTTCACCAATCTCTTGCTGGCGGATGAAATCAATCGTGCCCCAGCCAAGGTGCAATCGGCTCTTTTGGAAGCCATGCAGGAACATCAGGTGACCATCGGTGATAAAACTTATCCCTTGCCCGAACCTTTTATGGTGATGGCAACCCAGAATCCTCTGGAGCAGGAGGGAACCTATCCGTTGCCTGAAGCCCAGATTGATCGATTCATGCTCAAGTGCCGTGTGGATTATCCGTCCAAGGATGATGAGCGCCGCATTATGCATCGCTTTACCCGGAAATCGGATATCAAAATCAATTCCATGATGTCTGGGCAGCAGATTCTTGATATCCGCAATATTCTGGATCAGGTTTACTGTGATGAGAAGGTTGCTGATTATATTCTGGATATCGTCTTTGCCACGCGGAAGCCAGCGGATTACAAACTCGATATCGGACACCTTATCCAGTATGGCGGTTCGCCCCGTGCCAGTTTGTATATGAACATTGCCGCCCGTGCCAATGCCTTGCTTCATGGTCGCGCCTATGCCACGCCGCAGGACGTCAAGGAGATTGCGTATGATGTTCTCCGGCATCGCTTGATTCTGACCTATGAGGCTGAGGCCGAAAACATGAAGAGCGAAGATATCATCGCCAAAATCCTGAACGAGATCCCGGTGCCGTAAGAAACGGTTATTGGTTAATGGTTATTTGTAATGAGGGGGTCAGAACAGATAACCCAATAACTCATAACAAATCACTGATAACTCATTAAAATGGCTATTAACGTCAAAGAATTGATGAAGCAGGTGGGTAAGATCCGCTTGGTTACCAATCGGCTTGTCGATGAGCATCTCTCCGGTGAATATCACTCGGTATTCAAAGGGCAGGGGATCGAATTTGACGAAGTGCGGGAATATGTTCCTGGGGATGACATTCGCTCCATTGATTGGAATGTCACCGCTCGGATGGGCGTGCCTTTTATCAAGCGCTTCTGTGAAGAACGGGAGTTAACCGTTATGTTTCTGGTGGATGTGTCTGGGTCCCAATCGTTTGGATCCGGCCAGCGAGCCAAGGCGGAATTAGCGGCTGAGGTGACCTGCCTGTTTGCCCTGTCCGCCATCAAAAACCAGGACAAAGTGGGGTTAATTCTGTTCAGTGACAGGATTGAGGCCTCCATTCCCCCGCGCAAAGGTCGGACTGCCGTCATGAGGCTGGTGCGCGAAGTACTTGCCGCCGAGGAGACGCGGCGGGGTACCGATCTGGCAAGTGCCCTCCGGTATTTGAATCAGATCCAGAAACGGCGGTCGGTAGTATTTATCATGTCGGACTTTATGGATTGTGGGTTTGAGCGTGAACTGCGGGTGACAGGACGGCGACATGATGTGGTTTGTGTAAATATTGCCGATCCTCGAGAGATGGAATTGCCTAATGTCGGGTTGGTTGAGGTTCAGGATCCCGAAACGGGGGAACTTGAGTTGCTGGACACCTCCTCGCCCCTTCTTCGGAACGCCTTTAGGGAGAAAGCCGCAAAAGAGGCCGATGCGCTGAACAGAATGTTCCGGAAAAATAAAATCGATGCGCTTAACCTCTCTACGGAGCGACCGTTTATTGATGATATTCATAAGTTGTTCCGGCAGCGTCAGTTGAGGGCGGCACGGGGATGAAAACGAGCCTGCACAATAATCTGGTTGGCGGGTTAGGGCTGGGACTGTTGATCGTTGCCTGCCAGTCCGTTTTTTCTGAGGGTCCCACCAGCGGTCCTCTGATTTCGGATAACTCCCTGGGTCCGGTTTCGGTTTCCTTGTCTTTTGACCCGCCCGTGGTTCGGCTTGATCGTGATATCCTACTGGCGTTCCTCATCACTTCACCAACGAATGTGGCTGTCAAAATCCCTCCTCTGGAAACCCGCGTGAAAGGATTCACGGTGTCGGGTAATTATGATGGGCCAGCTAAAATTTTAGGGGGAAAATGGGTGCGAACCCGGAACGTACGGCTAACACCTCAGATTTCAGATGAATATCGGATTGCCCCTATGGCCGTTACGTGGAAAGACCCTGTAAGTGGAGCAGCACAGTGGTTCCCGACAAAGCCGGTGGTATTGGCGTCTGAAGCGCTTCAGAAGGAGGCGCCCGGCAAGGATATTGCCGCTGCCCGGGGGCCAGTATGGATTTATCCGGGGCTTAAGGGCTTTATCGGATACACGCTTATCGCGTTGGGCGTCGCAGCACTGGGCTATCTTGCCTGGCGGTTGTTCCGGAAAATACGTCGCGCCGTTCAACTCCGCCGTATGTCTCCAAGGGAACGTGCGCTATTCGAGCTGGCTGAATTGATGGCCCGGGATTTGGTTGGCCATAATCAGGTTAAAGAGTTTTATTTTGAACTGACGATGATTGTAAGAACTTATATTGAGCGGGCTCACGCTATTCGCGCCCCGGAACAAACTACTGAAGAATTTCTAGCCGCCGTCAGTTCTGATGTTCGATTTTCACCAGATGTGGTCAGGCGCTTACGTAAATTCATGCAGGCCGCAGATCTGGTGAAGTATGCCGGTGTTCACCCGGATATAGCTTCAGTTGGAGCCGCTACGTCCACCGCAAAAAATTACATTGAAACGGATTCTTCTGAATCTCCAATCTCCAATCTCCAATCTCCAATATAGCATGCACCTTGGTAGTCCATATTATCTGCTTCTGTTTTTGGCACTTGCCGCCGCAGGGTGGTTTGTTTTGCGGCGCAGAGTACGGCAGGCGTTACTGTTTTCGGCGTTTCAGCGCTTGCCGGAAAAGCGGCAAACCTGGCGGACACGGATCCTGCCCGTGGCTCCCCTGTTGGTATTGACCGGACTGGCGCTTTTGATTATCGCCCTGGCCCGGCCCCAGGCCATTTTTTCAAGAACGTTGCGGACGTCGGATGCCATTGCCATTCAGATGGTGGTTGATTGCTCGGGCTCCATGCAGGCACTGGACTTTGCCACGCAGGACAAGCAGCGTACCCGCCTGGATGTGGTCAAGGAGACCTTCGGTAAGTTTGTGCAACAACGCCCGGGGGATTTAATCGGACTGGTGACCTTCGGCGGGTTTGCGTCCAGTCGGGTTCCGTTGACCCTGGATCACTCTGCCCTGTTGCATAGTCTGAAGGGTGTTGAGATTGCCCGCGAGCAGTTCAGCAAAGAGGGGCAGTTGCTGAATCAGGAGGAGATGTTGACGGCCATCGGTGATGCGCTGGCTACGGGTTGCAGCCGGCTGGATGAGGCCGGGGTAAAATCAAAAATTATGGTTTTGCTGTCAGATGGCGAATCCAACACCGGCCTTATCAAGCCTGAGGAGGCGGCCAAGGCTGCCAAAACCATGGGGATCAAGATTTATACCATTGGGGTTGGCACCACGGGTCGTGCGCCGTTTCTGGCACGTGACATATTCGGACGTCAAACGGTCGTCAATGCGGAAGTGAGGCTGGATGAGGAGCAACTGCGCTCGATCGCCTCCACTACCGGTGGGAAATATTTCAACGTCACGGACGCCAAGGGGTTGGATCAGACTATGGTCGCCATCAGTAAACTTGAAAAGACAACGATTAACACCGAGCTTTTCAATAAGTACGACGAGCATTTTCCCGCTTTTCTGATCGCTGGTCTGAGTTTGCTGGTGTTGGGGGCTGTCATTAACGCCTGGTTAGGCAAGAATATCCTATGAATGTGCAATTTCAATATCCCGGGGTTCTCTTCCTGATATGGATCGTTCCGGTCATCGGGGTGGCCTGGCATGTCCTTGCCGAGAGACGGAGGAGCGACCAGTCGTTGGTTTCAGCGGCAATGGCCGCTAAATTGGCGCCAGCTCCTGCTACGGCCCGGCGGTTATGGCAGCTTTCCCTGCTCATGCCTGGGCTTATCCTGACACTGATAGCTGCTGCTAGGCCACAATGGGGTGTGCAAGATGAGACCGTGTATCAACGTGGGCGCGACTTGATGGTGTTGCTCGATGTATCGCGTTCCATGCTTGCCCGTGATGTTCATCCCAGCCGCCTGGGGCGCGCCAAGGTGGATCTGCTGGATCTGATCAAAGAACTGCGAGGCGATCGGGTTGGGCTTCTCGCTTTTCGTGGCCGATCCGTTTTGTTGTGCCCCCTGACAACAGATTATGGGTTTATGGCTCAGACCTTGGAAGGAACGGGCGTGGACTCGGCGCCTGCTGGCGAAACCGATATTGGCGGGGCTATTACTGAAGCTCTTCAAAACTTTGAAGATGAAGGCGGCGCTCATAAGGCGATTATCCTGATTACGGATGGCGATGATCTGGCAGGAAAAGCCATGGAGGCTGCGACTAAGGCCAAGGAGAAAGGTGTGGTTGTATTTACAGTGGGATTTGGGAGTAGTGAAGGGGCAACTATCCCATCCTCAACCGATAAAAAACAGGCCCTGAGTTATCAGGGGCAGGAAGTAGTGTCGAAATTAAATAACAGTCTTCTGCGCGAGATCGCTGAAGTCACGGGGGGGGCTTATGTCCCGGTTGGTTTGGCAAACGTCAAGCTCGGGGATCTCTATCGGAATCATTTGAGCCGAATCTCCGCCCGTGACCTTGAAGAGTCCTCGCAGCGCCGATATGTTGAACGCTATCAGATATTTCTTTTCCCTGCGGTGCTGCTATTTTTAGCTGTCGCTTTTCTGAGTCGTGGACGGATTGCAGGACGGGCGCGACCGGTCGCTAAGGCTGTACATGACGGAACTGCTCCGATAAAGCCACCACCTTTGCCGGCAACGGTTACTACCCTTGTGTTATTGTTGATGGCCGGATCTCCCCTTCAAGCTGAAACCAATTCTGCAATGGCCATTTTGCCGGTTAGCAATTTAGTGGCCCATGTCCCTGTGGGGCGGGACGGCGCCCGTGTGGCCCAACGGCTTTACCTGGCGGGTGACTATGAAGGCTCCGCGGCGGCTTATCAGGTGGCTGCCAAAACGGCAGCTCAGGCTAATCGGGATGACTACCTCTACAATGCGGGCTGTGCCTTGCTCAAGGCCGGGAAGACAGAAGAGGCGGGTGATATCTTTCGGAGTCTGACAGGAGGGGAAGGGGACTTGGGGGCAATGGCTGCCTATAATCTTGGGTGTGCCCTGTTTGCGACCGGTTCTGCGCCCATGATGGAAAACGCTGCTACTCCGCCGGATCCCGCTCTGGCGGAACGTCGAGTTCAGGCGATGAAACAGGCGGGAATGGCTTTTCAAAAGGCATTACGGCAACAACCTGACAATGCCGATTGCCGAAAGAATCTGGCGGTTGTGGCGGGTATGACGGGCAAGGTGGAGGAACAGGCAAAAATCATCCGCCTTATGGCGGAACATGGCCAGGCGCAGCCAGGCGCGTTGGCGGATCTGATGCTTCTTCAGCAGCGGAAATTGATTCAGGATATCCCTGCGGCTTTCACCAATACAACCCCGGCCTTGATTGACTTCCTGGAATCAATAGCAGCAGAACAGGACCGGACGGCCGACCTGATGATCCCGCTCAAAGGGAAACTGCTCCAGGCTCTTTCCCCGTCAAAATCAAATAATACAAACGCCCCTCAACAGATCGCTCAGGTCAATGCCTTTGCGGAATCCATCAGGGACAATATGTTTGAAGTTGCTAAGGCGCTGCGCAACTTGGATCGTGAGTCCTATGCACCTGCTCTCAAGGCTGAGGCTGCAGTCTACACCTTGTGGAAAGGCATTTCGGGGTATCAGCAACTCCTGCGGGAGGATATTCAGAGGCAGACCAACGCTATTACTTTAACAAGTCCGATGATAACAGGGGTTCCGCCGGGCGCGGACGAACTCAAGCAGGGCATCAAGGCCCAGCAAGTCGAAGCGCTCGATTTGACCGCTATATTCAAGCAGCGATTTGAACAGGAAGTTCCTCCAGAGGGGATCAGTCGGCCCGTGCAGCAGACATCTACGAATGCCGCGGCAAAGGGTACGAATGAGGTGGAGCAGATCCTGTCTCCCGAGGATCGTAAAAAGATTATTGATCTGGCAGATAAGGCCATCAGTTTGCAAACTGCGGCTGAAAGTGCGATCAACACTGCGTTGATGGATAGTCTGGCGCAGCAGCGGAGTGCCTATGCGGTTCTGAAGGAAATTGAGGCGCTTCTACCCAAGGATAAAAAGTCGCAGGATAACCAGCAGCAGAATCAGCAACAACAAGATCAGCAAAAGCAGGAACCTCAGCCGCCGAAGGATCAGAAGCAAGATAAGCCGAAGGATCAGAAGCCGCCTCAAAAACAGGAAGATAAAAAGGAGCAGATGTCGCCTGAGGAGCTGAAGAGACTTCTGGATAAGGCCAAGCAGCGCGAAAAGGAACACGAGCAGGAAAAGCGTGAGCGGGATTCCTACGTTCCCCTGTCGCCTACCGAAAGAGATTGGTAGACGAATGAAAAAGTGGATATCCTGTGCCGTTTTCCTGATCATCTTTTCTGCCGCTTTCGGCTTTGCTGCTACTCCTTCTCTCTCCATCAAGGCGAGTCGCGATCGTGTCTATCTTGGCGAATCATTTCTGGTTGAGGTCCGTGTGGATGGGGCGGATAACTCCTTAAGGCCGGACCTGTCTGCGATTCAGAATGGAACTGCTGAATTGGTAGGGGATCAGCCCTTAAACTATCATTCTGCAGTTTATGTGAATGGCCAAGTCAGGCGTGAAGATTTTGTCGGACATGTTTTCACCTATAAATGGACACCCGCTGCGGAGGGAGTGTTTACGCTGGGCCCCATTTCCGCTTCGGTGAACGGTTCGCGCATCTCGGCCACGGGTGCTGTCATTACGGTCACCGGCGTGACGCGACAGAATATTGTGATCGCATCTGTAACAGCCTCACGTGCTTCGGTGTTGGTTGACGAACCCTTTGACATCCAGGTGGTTTTGCGGATCAAGGGTTTGTCCAAGCCCTATCAGGACGCTGAACCTTTGTTTCCTGCAGACCCGCCCCATGTTGAGGCGGCATTTCTCAACGGGCAGGAAATGGACGGTCTCAAGGGGCCGGATTTTCAAAAACTTCTGAATGATCATCTCATTCGTCAGAATCAGGCGGGATTTACTTTGAACGAGTTCACCACGCAGGCTGATCCGTTTGATTTCAGCCAAATGATGAATATGCAGGGGCGGCCTGCCCGTTTCAAATTTGATAGTAAGAGGGTGATTCAGGATGGTCAGAATTACTGGGAATACACGCTCACGCTTCCCTATGCGCCACTGACAGAAGGATCCTATACGTTTGGCCCCCTACTATTCAAAGGGTCAGTACCCATCGAGGTCAAAGCCGATGGCACGGCGAATGGCAGGCCCATCTTTGCGGTGGGGCCTGCCGCCACGGTGCGTGTGATCCCGCCTCCCGAAGAAAATCGACCCGATTCTTACATTGGTGCGATTGGCACCAATCTGGCCGTCGAAGCGGCGCTGGATGCACAGACCTGTAATGTCGGGGATCCGCTCAAACTGACGCTAACCCTTTCCGGTGCCATTCAGATGCGTAATATTACGCCACCAAAACTATCACTCCAGACAGCGCTGTTGGAACAGTTTGAAATCTATGATGATTCAGTTCAAACCATCAAACAGAATGAGCAACGTCAGTATGTGTATACCATTCGTCCCCGGAAGGCGGGTTCCTTTGAACTGCCTCCAGTGGAAATCTCATATTATGACGTAACATGGCGTCAGTATAAGACGGCGAGATCATCATCCATTCCCTTGAAAGTTCGGCAGGCAGCAGAGATTACGGCGTCTCAAATAATTGGGGGTTCCACGAATACCGGAAACCAACTCCACCGTGAAAAGGAGTTGGCGATGATGCCTGCCGGTATCCGCATGGGGATGGCCGGATCTGAGCCGGTCGTACTGATGGGTGATTTCCGAAGATTGGTGCTCTATGCTGGTATTGGCCCCGGGGTGTTTGTCATTTGCCTGCTGGGGGCGTGGTGTCGAAGACAGGGGCCTGTATTTAAGCGGGCTCAGCGGCAGCGCCAAGCTTTCTCTCGCGCCAAGCTAGCCATTCTTAATTCAGGAGAACCGGGGCGTGGTAGACTTGAGCACGAGCGCATATGTAATATTCTGCGTTCCTATATTGCAGATCGGTTCGACATTCAGGCCGACGCTCTGACGCCAGCCGATGCAGAAACACTTTTGGTTGGGCGGGGAATTCCATATGATCTGGCGAAGCGTTTCTCCGGAATGATGCAGCGTCACTTTGAAGCGGCATTTAATTCAAGCACTATTGCTGTAGATACAAAAGAGCTGGTGGCCATGCTTGCTGCTGTGGAGGGTTATCGCAATGACCGCCAGCGTTCACGTCTTGTGCGGATGGCTGTTCTTGTCATGCTGACAGGGCTTGGAGCGCATGAAGTCATGGCCTCCACTCCAGCGGAGCGAGCGTTTATTTGGACGGAATCACTTACCGGGCTGAGTTCAGCCGAGTCTCCAAATGATTTTTTGACGGTGGCGGGCACCTACCAGAAACTCGTGGATCTTGGTGTCAGGAATGCGGATTTGTTTTACAATCAAGGAACAGCCTTATTGTTGGCCGGAAAATCAGCTGAGGCGGTGTCTGTTCTGTTACGGGCGGAACGTTATGGCGGGAGTAGTGCAGATGTTGCCCGGAACCTGGCTATTGCGGAAGCCGGGAAACAGGGTTTGAAGGTACCCGTGGCCTCGTGGTTGAGGTGGGTGCTATTCTGGCATTATGCGCTAGACTGTGCGACCCGTGCGAGTATTACAGCCATCGCGTTCAGTGTTTTATGGATTGCCGGTGCATTGGGTCTGCTGGGCTTAAAGCGGACGGGTAAATTTCTGATGGTGGCGGCGGCTACCGCTTACATTTTATTCGGTTCTAGCGTGCTGACAACCCTTCAGCAGGAAAGCCAGGTCACACGAGGATTCAGAATCCCCGAGCCGGAAAAAACCTTGTAGAAAACCAACTCCTGCTTCCTGATTTCCCCTCATGATAACACCTTTGCCACAAGTTCCTGGAGTTGGTTTTCGGTATAGGGTTTTGCGAGGACTCCCTTAAAGCCGTACTGGGTATAATTTGCCATGACGGGATCTTCAGCATACCCGCTGGAAACAATGGCCTTGGCGTTTGGGTCCAACACCAGAATTTCTTTCAGCACTTCCCGGCCACCAATCCCTCCCGGCACGGTAAGATCAAGAATAAGCAAATCAAACGGGGTGCCGGACTTCATCGCGTGATGGTACAGTTCGATGGTCTGCCGTCCGTCGTGCGATGTCTCGACTAGACATTTCATCTTCCGTAACCAGCGCGGGATAACCATACGAATAAACTCTTCATCATCAAGTACGAGAATTTTCCGGCATGGCTCAAAGATACATGTTTCAATCTTTTGCGGGATTTCAGGTGCTGGCCTATGTGCATTAGATACGGGCAAATAGAGGGTGAAGGTGGCGCCATTGCCAAGTACCGACTCGGCAGAAATGTGACCGCCATGTTTTTGGATGATAGAATAAGAAGTTGCCAGCCCTAGCCCGCTGCCAGTTTGTTTAGTAGTGAAATAGGGATCAAATATCCGGTCAATGTGTTTGGGGTCTATTCCGGATCCCTCGTCCTGTACGGAGATCTTGATGTAATGCCCTTGGTGAAGATGAGGAATGGTGTCCTCTGTTATGTCTGAATTTTCCAGGGTGATAAACAGGTGTCCGCCATTGGGCATGGCTTCGCGGGCGTTAATGGTGAGGTTGGAAATAACCTGCTGGATCTGCCCTTTGTCAACATTCGCATCCCGTAGATCAGGCGCCTGCTTATATACGAGTAATATATTGCTGCCGGAAAGATCAAACTCAGCGACCTCCCGTACCACGGTTCCGAGACAGAGGCTTTCTTTGACAGGTTCTCCTCCCTTGGCGAAAGTCAGTAACTGCTTGGTAAGACGGATGGCTCGATCCATGGATTTCCCGGTATACTCAAGAAGTTTGAATGCCGGATGATCTTTGGGGAGTTCATGTTTGGCCAGGGAAAGGGTTCCGAAAACCCCCATCAGGATATTGTTGAAGTCATGCGCAATTCCTCCTGCCAGTGTGCCGATGCTGGTAAGATTCTGCATTTTCAGGAGTTCGGTCTCGGAGTGTTTGCGTTCCGTGATATCGCTAATAACGATACGGCAGATGGGGAGGGCATCAGAGGTTGTTTTGATGGTTGCCGTAATGTGAGCCCAGAATATGGCACCATTGCCCTTCATCATGCGCAGTTCACAGGATTGTGATGAGCATGAATCAAAAAGTAGTTTGCGGTGTAGATAATAGATGTCCTGATCTTCTAGAAGAATGAAGTGAGAGATGGGTTGTGAGAGTAGTGCACCTCGGGGTAGGCCCAGTAGGACGGCGGCGGTGAGGTTGGCCTCCAGGATCACCCCCTGTTTATTGAGAGAACAATAGCCGATAGGTGCGAGGTCATAGAGGTCGAAATAGCGTGCTCGGGTCGCATCAAGTTCCACTTGGGTCCGGCGCAGTTCCTCGTTCTGCATCTCCAATTCAATCTGATGAACGTGAAGCTCGTGGAGTTGTTTTTGTAATTGCTCAGGAGATAAGGATTTGAGCTCATGAGAAAACGAGTCGTTCTTTTCTTGGGCCATAGTTTCGGCCCGTTGGCGAAGTGTTTCTGTGGTGAGCACTGAGTCCGGGTTGAATGAATCATTTTTCATTCTGTATTGACCTCCCGTTCAGTTGTGGCAATGGCATAGGCTTGACCGGAACCATTGACTAATGCGGTGGCGGTCAGCATGACGTTAAGGATCCGTCCGGTTTTGGAGATACGTTGGCTGCGATAGGGTTGGATAATTTTTGAATGGCTGAGATCCTTGAGTACAGATAACGCCGCATGCCGCTGATTTTCAGGAATCAAGTCTTGAATATTCATTGTCAACCCCTCGGACTCGCTCCAGCCATACATGCTCGTTGCGCGAGGATTCCAGGACAAAATCTTACCCGTTAAGCCTTGAATGATGATGGCGTCATTTGAATCAAGTGTTAGCGCCGCCAGGCGGCGAAAGCTTTCGGCGTTTCGTTCCGCATCTTTTGTCGCCGTAATATCTACAAAAGTGATGACCGCCCCTTCGATCACGTTGTCCTTGGTACGGTAAGGGCGGATACGTATCGAGTACCAGCTTCCTTCAAGGGATTGCACCTCGACATCTTTAGGGGTCAGGTTATCCAGTACGGCCTGTGTGTCTGCCGGAAGCCGGTTGTAGTCAACCAGATTTGAGACGATATGGCCAACGGGTCGACCTACATCGGTTTGGATCAGGTTGATAATCTTAGTGGTAGCTGGCGTGAAGCGAAGGATGTGCAAGTCATGATCCACAAAGATGGTGGCGATACCGGTACCGGCCAGCAGGTTACTCATGTCATTGTTGGCTCGTGTCAGTTCGGTCACCTTGAGTTGAAGTTCAGTGTTAACCGTGGCTAACTCTTCATTAATGGATTGTAACTCCTCTTTTGAGGTTTCCAACTCCTCATTGGCACTTTGAAGAAAATCTTCTTTGTCCTGCAGCTTCTGTTTAAGGGCAGTTATAATTACTGATTCACTGGAGCCTGTCTGTTCGCTGCCAACGGCCGGTTGATCGCTCTGGCTCGGCGCAGCCCCTTCGAGAGAAGGGGTGGCGGTCGGCATGATTTCTTCAAGGCTGATCAGATAGAGCGGGGCATCGGATGAGGTTTCGGGGCCACCGGATACGGGGCGGATGGTCAGGTTGACGGTGGAAAAATGGCCATTGGTTTTGACGCGCAGGTTGGGGCAATGCACAACCTGTTTGCCAGATGTGGCTTTGTGGAGCGCGATAGTCAATTCGCGCTGTAAGCCTTCACGAGCCATCTTCAGGATATTACTGACCCCCGTTTCGCCCGGGGTGGGTTCGAGATAGAGACCGGTGCGGCCATGGAGGTAGAGGATATCGCCCTGCTCATTGACGAGGGCACCGGCTGCAGCGACCTGATGTAGCAAGGCCTGTTCGGTCAGCGCTCGCAGCGAGAATTTCCTGCTGCCAAACTTTTTACCTGTAGTTGGATGGAAGGTGGCCGACGCCATGACTGGTAAGCTACGGGTCAGGAGTCGATGCGAATTGTGTAAATCGGTTTTGCGTTTATATATCTTAGCCTTGCCGTCGAGGGGAGTAAAAATATCAACAGACTCACCCACCGTTTCCGAGGTGCCCAGGAACAGGAAACCACTGGGATTCAGTGCATAGTGGAACAGCGGAATAAGTTTCTTTTGCAGATCTCCGCCCATGTAGATCAGAAGGTTGCGGCAACTGATAAGGTCGAGTTTGGAAAAAGGGGGGTCCTTGATCACATCCTGTTCAGAAATGATCAGCATATCACGGATACCCTTATGGATTCGGTAGGTGTTACCATCGGGCTCGGACACGAAAAATCGCGACAGTCGCTCCGGCGTGATGTCGGCAGTGATACTGGCAGGGTAGAGTCCGTTCCGGGCTACAGCAAGTGCCTTGTTATCAATATCGGTGGCAAAGATTTGAACCCGGTAACTCTGTTTCAGTACCTCCAGGCGTTCCTGCAAGAGGATCGCGATGGAAAAGGCTTCTTCGCCGGTAGAACAGCCGGGTGACCATACACGGATTACGCTTCCAGCTGGCTTGTCGGCAAAGAGCTGTGGGACGACGAGTGTTTCAAAAGCCTTGAAGGCCTCCGGATCCCGGAAGAAACTGGTCACGCCAATTAACAAGTCCCGGAACAGCGATTCCATTTCTGCCTGTTTAATTTGTAGAAACTGGACGTACTCGTCAATGGTTTCAATCTGTTGGACGGCCATGCGCCGCTCAATACGTCGGATAATGGTGCTCTGCTTGTACTGGGAAAAATCGTGACCGGTTTTGTTCCGCAGGAGAATGAAAATCTTTTTTAACGCATTATCGTCCCTAGGTTCCGGGAGGGGTATGACTCGCGAGGGCTTTCCGAAGGAATGGGCAACATAGGCGATAAGTTTTGCGGGCATTTCCGCCGGAGGAAGTTCGTAGTCCACCAGACCGGTGGCAATGGCACTGCAAGGCATCCCGTCGTATTCTGTGGAGGAAGGGGTCTGGACGATGACCATGCCTCCTTCACCTTTAACCGCCCGCACCCCGAGGGTGCCGTCGCTGCCAGTCCCCGAAAGGACGATGCAAATGGCCCGCTCGTGCAGATCCTGAGCGAGAGAGCGAAAAAAAAAGTCAATGGGTAGACGCTGCCCGTGCGGCGCAGAGGGTGCCAGCAATTGGAGGGTTCCGTTTAGAAAAGCCATATCGTGATTAGGCGGAATGATATAGGCATGATTGGGTTGAATCACCATTCCATCCTCAACTTCACAGACCTGCATGTGGGTGTAGCGCTGGATAAGATCGGCGAGGATGCTTTTGTGGTCTGGGGCTAAATGCTGAACGAGGACAAAGGCCATGTCGGGGCTCATGTCGGCGGGCATGCCAGAAAAGAAGGCTTCGAAGGCCGCCAATCCCCCGGCGGAGGCCCCGATGCCGACGATGGGGAAGTCGGGGGCGGTATTACCTGATTTTCTTTTTGTGTTTTTCACGTCTACCTTCTGTGCCAAATTACCACAATATCTGCTGTGGCCCTTACGCCGGGGTCAAAGGATAAGATTGCCTACATTACTTTTTGTCCGCCGATTCCGCCAGGGATGGTGAGGTCAAGGATCATGAAGGATTTATCTCATCCCCCAGGGAATCGTATTCAAGATCCATGTTGAAATCTCCCGAGTTAGAACAATATTACGCCTAAGGGTGGGGGAGGGGAACAAAAAAAGTCGCGAGTCCAAGGACGAAAATCGAGGCCTGGAGTCTTGGACTTTGGGCCTAGGGGTCGCAACTCTAGACTCCTTTTCTCTCCTCCTCTGTCAAAAAACATCCTGGAAGGCATGTTTCAGGGCAAGGCTGGCGGCAAGGCTCGATGTGAGTGGTCACATGCGTGGCGGGGTATCGGGCGGTGATGGCCTCCTCGATTTTATCGCTGATGGCATGAGCCTCGGCCACCGTCATGGATTCTGGAACAATGAGGTGAAATTCCACGAACCTCATGGCCCCCCCCTTACGGGTTCGGAGGTCATGCACGCCTTGGACTAAAGGGCGCAACTCTCTGATATAATTAATAATCCACGCTTCTTCCTCATCCGGAAGACGGGCATCTAATAAATCCTTTACTGACTCGGCGGTCAGATCCCAGGCGGCCTTCAGGATTAAAATAGCCACACAGAGGGCGGCCACCGGATCCACCCAGTTGAGATTCCATGTTGGAACCACCCAGTATCCGCTCCAAATGATGCCTAGTCCGGCCATGACACCAAGGGAGGTGTAGACATCGGTTCGGAGATGCCAGGCGTCCGCCTGCAGGGCGATGGAATCCGTCTCCCTTCCAATTCTGAAGAGTCGTCGGGAAATCAACCAGTTGGTGATGGCCGAGACCGACATGACGATCACGCCGATGCCTGCCTTCTCAAGAGGTTGGGGGGCAATCAGTTTATGAACAGCTTCGAAAATGATCCAGATGGCGGCAAGAAAGATGAGAAGTGCCTCAATAGCTCCTGAGAGGTTCTCGTATTTTCCATGTCCGAAGGGATGGCGCACGTCAGCAGGCTTCGCCGAAGTGCGAACAGAGAGGAAGGCGATCACAGAGGCGACAAGATCAACGGCCGAATGAATAGCCTCGGAAAGAACGGATACGGAACCTATCAGTAAGCCGACAAGCAGCTTAAGCACCACGAGAGTGGCATTAGAAAGGATCGAAAGCGCGGCTACTCCTGCCTTGCGCTTGTGTAGGTCTGCGGAACCTGACTGCATAATGCCTCCTGAACAAAAGACCCCGCAAGACTTCATAGTCCCGCGGGGTGTAAGTCCCACTGCCGTTCAGGCCCAGCCGCACCTGCTCACAGGTCGCTTGATCCGGTTTCTCAAGAGGTCGTTAAAAAAGGGAATGTAATGCTGGAATCTACCGGCTGTCAATTGTGCAAATAGATGGGATCGACATTTTTTACCTTGCGCCAATAGCCAATAACCAATAACAGATAGCCCGCTAATGAAGGCTCCATCGCAACTAACACACGACCCCTATGGCGCTTGGCGCAGTCCTGCCTACCGTCTTTTCTCTGCTGGCTGGCTGGCGTTGACAATGGCCGGTCAGATTGAGACGGTGGCGGTGGGGATTCATCTCTATGCTCAAACCCAGACGGTCATGGCGCTTGGATGGATGGGGTTGGTCAAAGCGTTGCCCGTGATGTTACTCTCCATTGTTGCCGGGCAACTGGCAGATCGGTTCAATCGGCAAAAATTGATCATCATGACCCAGACGGCTGTAGTGGTGGCGTCAGCCGGGCTGTTGATGTTGGCTTTGGGGAAGGCGCCTGCTCAATGGTTCTATGTGTGTTTATTACTGAGTTCGATTGGGCAGGCACTGGGGACACCGGCGCGCTCCGCCATACTATCGCAGCTTGTTCCGGTTTCCCTTTTCAGTAATGCCATGGCCTGGAATACCAGTTTGTACCGGGTCGGCTCCATGGTGGGCCCTGTGCTGGGTGGGTTACTGTTGGGGCTTGATGACTATACGCCGCCCGCCTTGGCGCTGGCCTTTCTATTGCGCGGGGGAGGGCTGCTGGCCATTGTCCGATTGAAATTACAGGGTCAGGTTCGCAAGGCAGTGGATAGTTCGCTGCAGGGAATGCTGGAGGGGATCCGTTTTGTGCGGAATAACAAGATCATTCTGGCCACAATCACCCTGGATATGTTTGCGATGATGGTGGGCGGGGCGACCTATTTGCTGCCCCTTTTCGCCAGGGATGTTTTGCATGTCGGGGGGCTTGGGTTGGGCTTTCTGCGCGCGGCGGAAGCATTGGGTGCGATTGCGATGGCTATGACGATCGCACATATGCCGCCTATTCGGAATGCCGGGCGCGCGATGCTTTGGGCCGTGGCCTTGTTTGGAGCGGCCACAATTATGTTTGGGATTTCGCAGTGGTTCTGGCTCTCAATGGTCGCCATGTTTCTGGTGGGAGCCAGCGATAATATCAGCGTTATTGTCCGGCACACGTTAGTGCAGGTATTGACGCCCGATCATATGCGAGGGAGGGTATCGGCGGTGAATACTGTGTTTATCGTGGTGTCCGACGATTTAGGAGGGTTTGAGTCGGGGGTCAGTGCGCGGGCCTTCGATCTCATGACCTCAGGGCTGGGTTGGGTGGCTCCCGGAATATCCTCACGTATTGCCGGGGCAGTGGGGTCGGTTGTTTTTGGTGGCGTCGGGGCGGTAGCCGCCGTCATTGGTTGCGCCCGACGCTGGCCCGAAGTATTGCGACTGGGTTCGCTTCGTGACATCCGTCCTGCGGAAAGTGTCATTGTGCAAGAACGTGCGATTGAAGAAGGGGCGCTGAGATAAGAAGCGGGTCTGGATAGAGAAATGCGCACCCACATTCGAAATGCGGGTTTGACCTTCGCACTGGATTTTCACATGCTCACAGCCATGTCGAAGATCTGCCGCTAGAGGAAACCCGATGTTTCAGTCCGGTCTCAACGGGCGTGTGCCAATACTGTCAGAAAAGCGATTTCTTACCCGTTCCATACATATGATGCAAAAAACCTCAAAATCCGCTGTCAGCACTTGGTTAACCGCAGCCATTTGCGCGCTTTTCATGGTTGCTTTCGGTGTCACTAGCATCCCATAGCCATAGTTGAAACGCACGCACGCCAATCCGGCGAAACA